>JAQVHC010000139.1 GCA_028696435.1 Actinomycetota bacterium
CATACTCTTTCAGGATGAAAGAGCAATCTTTCCATCAACTGAAAGATCTCCTGTTTTAAAACTCGTAAAAAACTTTTAAATGATATACGGCACGGAGAATCAAAGATTACTATGTGTAAAAGTGTATGAGACTCACTTTCGGAACTGTAGTTAGTTTGTCTTAACTTTGAGATTTAAACTTCAGACTTACCCTCAGAATTAAGATTTTCTAAAAGCTCGGTAATTGTTTTTTTGAGCACTGGATGCACGAAATCAGGAGCAATTTCTTGCAAAGGCTTTAGAACAAAGAATCTGTTCTGCATGTCTGGATGAGGAATTTTAAGGTCAGGCTCATTAATTATTAAATAATCATAAAATATTATATCAATATCTATTACTCTTGGCCCCCACCTTTTTGTTCTAATTCTACCTAATTCAGACTCAATTTTTGATATTAATTTCATTAATTCAAAAGGCTCAAGGTCTGAATCTATCTCAACTGCCATATTTAGGAATTTGCCCTGTTCCTTATATCCATATGGTTCGGTTTCGATTATGTTTGATGATTTAATAATTTGTATATTATTTTGCTTAAGTTTTTCCAAGGCTTTTTTGAGATAATTGATTCTATCTCCCAAATTTGAGCCAATACTTAGATAAGCTCTTGGCATAAGTGTATTTCTTTAATAACTTTTAATACTTCAATATTTTCCTTTACATCATGTACTCTTATAATATCGGCTCCATTCATAGCTGCATAAGCTGTAACCGCTAATGTTCCAGGAAGTCTCTCTTCAGGACTCAATCCATTTAATACTTTTCCCAAAAAGCTTTTTCTCGAGTGACCGATTAAAAGAGGTAATCCAAAAATCTTAAAAGCTTTAAGAGACCGTAAAAGTTCAAAATTTTGTTTTGCTGTTTTTGCAAAACCAATTCCTGGATCTATTATTATACGTTCTCTTTTTATTCCTCTCTTCTCAAGATAATTTATTTTTTCTTCAAAGTAAAATAAGATTTCTTTTACAACATCATTGTAATCTGTATAGTTTTGCATATCTTTCGGTGTACCTCTCATATGCATAAATATGAATGGGTGCTCAGTGTCAGAGAGAAATTCTATCATCTCTTCTGTAAGATTAATTATGTTTAATGTTGTTGCTCCTGCTTCAATTGCTTCTTTAGCTACTTTTACTTTATAAGTATCAACCGATATTGGAATATCTTTAAATCTTTTTCTGATACTTGAAATTACAGGTATTACTCTATTTAATTCTTCCTCTTCCGTTAGCGGTAGAGACCCAGGTCTCGTTGACTCCCCACCTATATCTAATATATCAGCTCCTTCCTCAATCATTTCTTCTGCTCTTGTTATAGCAGAAGATTCATCTAATAATGCACTTCCACCATAGAATGAATCAGGGGATACATTAAGTATCCCCATAATTTTAGGAGTTTTATAAATATTCTTTTGGGTACTCTCTTCCTTTAAGGTTAAAATTGCTTCCTTTAATTCATTTCTAATAGAATCTAATCCAAAGAATGGTTGATATTCGAGCTTTCTTAAAACTTCATTGTAAGTCCTCATCGATCCAATTAACAGGGCGGAAGTAGTATCTCTTTCAAACTTTATAACATCTTTATGAACTGCTACATCGCCGCCGGTACTTAAAAATTCCTGCTTTAAAATTGTTGCAGCTCTTGAGTCTATATCATAAATTTTAAGGAGCAATAAATTTGCTTTTTCAGAAAAAATTGGAAAAGCTCTCTCATCAACGCCAATTTTACTAAGCTCTTCGAAAAGCTCACAAATGTTTACAATCTTTATTGGCATTTTCTCTTTTGTCTCTACTCAAACATGCGTAAGCATTATGGTTATGGATGCTCTCTATACTTATTATTTCCACAGAGTACCATATAATTCGTTCATCTTTGTCAAGCGATAAAGAGATATTTCTTGCAACATCTTCAACAAATCTTGGATTGAGATATGCTTGTTCTGTTATATATTTTTCGTCTTCTCTTTTGAGAAGAGCAAAAACAGGAGCTGAAGCTGCCTTTTCCCCGATATCAATAATTTCTTCGATCCAAACAAGTTTTTTCATTCTTATTGAAATTTTTGCAACACCTCTCTGGTTGTGCGCACCAAATTTAGAGATTTCTTTTGAGCACGGGCAAACGAGGTGTATTGGAATATCAACTTCAAGTATGAAGTCAAAATTATTATTTTCAGAAGCAATAAATTTACATACATAATTCATTAAACTCTCAATTTTTGATATAGGAGCTTTTTTGCTAACAAAATACATAAATTCAATTTCAATATGAGCGTTTTTAGCATTTAATTCAGCTTTAGTGTCTGTTAAAATCTCTCTTAAAGAAGAGGGATTAACATTTTTTCTATGCTTATTTAAAATCTCAATAAATCTACTCATATGAGTGCCCCTGAACTCTTTTGGTAGGTCAACGTAAAGATTGATTTTTCCATATGTATCCTGTGTCTTATTTGTACGATCCAAAACAGTTATTGGATATACAACTCCATTTACTCCAACCCTATCGAGGTTAATTTCACGATAATCTAATTCATTCTGAACATCTCTCACTCTGTTTCTCTCCTAAGTGTAACACTACTTTCACTGCTTTCCCATAATCTTACTTCATATAAGGAATAGTTCTTTTCTTTTAGAAGAGGGTCTAATTTGTTGAAAATCCAGCTAACAATATTCTCGCATGTGGGATTCTTAAAAATGTTATTCAAGTACTTATGATCAAGCTCAATCAGTATATTTTCTTGCACTATATCTTTTATAGTAATGAAATCAACAATCATTCCATCTTCTTCTCTTGGCGAACCTTCTAACATTATAGAAAGCTTAAAAGTATGACCATGAAGCTCTTCACATTTATCATGATAGTTGGTTAAATTGTGTGCAGCAGAGAATGTAAATTCTCTT
>JAQVHC010000140.1 GCA_028696435.1 Actinomycetota bacterium
AAATGAGTAATATAGAAAATATTGATTTTAATATTAAAGAAATACAAAAAGAAATGCAAAATGCTGGATTTTCAGAGTTTGCAGGGGAAAAAGTTATCCTTAAAGCACTAAAAACCATAGAGTCTAACAGGATGCTAGAAAGAGGAGACAGGGTATTGATTTCCATTTCAGGTGGACCGGATTCTACATTTTTAACCCATCTTTTCTATATACTGCGACCGGTTTACAACCTGACTCTTTTTGGTTTTTCACTTGACCATATGACAAGAGATGGTGAATCGACTCAGGATGCACTGTTTGTAAAAAAATTATGTGAAGAATTGGATATTAAATTATTTGAAGAAAAAATAGATGTGGAGAAATGGTGCAGATTAAACAAACTTTCTTTTCAGGAGGGGGCAAGAAGGATAAGAATAGAAAAACTTCTGGAAATTTCAAAAGAACATAACATAGAGAGGGTTGCTACCGGTCATAATGCTGATGATAATATAGAAACTTTTTTTATAAACCTTTTTCGGGGTTCAGGAGCAGGGGGAATTTCAGGAATAAAACCTGTCTCAGGTAAATTTATAAGACCTCTTATAGAAATACAGAGGGAGGAGATAGTCTCTTATTTAAATAAAAAAGAGATATCTTATTGTGTGGATAGGACAAATGTTGAAAATATATATTTTAGAAATAGAGTAAGAAATATTCTTATACCATATATAACCAGGCACTTTGGCGGGTCTTTTAAAAAAAATATATTAAAACTGCTTGATATATTGAGGGATGAAGATGATTTTTTGAAGCAATATGCAGCGGATGTCATAAGAGAAATTGCTTCTATAAAGTATAGTGAAGATAATAAGAAGCCAGCCCTTATTAAAATGCCTGTTTTAGATATTAAGAAAAAGCACAGGAGCATTCAGAGAAGAGTAATAATGATGGCTGTGGAAATGATAAGGGGAAGCTCTAAAGATATAAGTTTTAAGAATATTGATGATATTTTAAAAATATGCGTCCCGGGTGGGGAGAGTAAGGTTGTTATTCCGGGGGAGAATATAAGAGTTTTTAAAATAAGTGATCATATTTATTTTGCCAGTATGGACTGCATAGAAAATCTATCGGATGAACTTGTGCAGTTTCTGGAGAATAAGGGAGGCATTAAAGTAAGAGGAGAAAAGAAGGAAGTAATAGAGGAGCGGAAGAGAAAAAAGGCAAAAGGAAAAGAGGAGATAGGGCAGGAAGCAAAAGAAGCTGGAAAGAAGAAGGACAGAGAGGCAGGAAGAGAAGAAGTAAAAGGTGGAAAGGAAAGATGGGCAGGAGAAAGAGAGGCCGGAGGCAAAGAAGTAAAAATAGGAACTCCTTTAAGCCTGGATGAATTTAATATGGAACTGCATAGTGAAATTTTAGAATACGATAAAAATAAAATAAATGTAACTGAAGCCGGAGATATGGAAGCTTTTATGGATTATGCTAAAATAAGGTTTCCAATTAAGGTAAGAAGCAGGGAAAGGTTAGATAAATTTCACCCTCTGGGTATGGAAGGTGAGAAGAAACTCAAGGATTTTTTTATTGATAAAAAAATCCCTGTACACCTGAGGGGTTCGATTCCGGTATTTGTAGATAAGGAAAAAATAATCTGGGTAGGAACGCTGAGGATTGATAATAGAGTTAGAGTAACTGATGATACAAAGAAAATTCTGCATTTAAAGTTATATCAAAAATGGCAAAATAGATTTAATATGGTTTAATATGAATTTATATATTATATAAAAAATGGGGTGATAAATGGGATTATATAAGATAAAAAAAGTCAATGGAGAAAAGATGGTATTTTGTGATGACACCAGAATAAAAATACTTATTGACGAAAAAGCACTTTCTAAAAGAGTTAAAGAATTAGGTAGCGAAATTACAAGAGATTATAAGGATAAAGAGCCTGTTCTGGTGGCAGTTTTAAGGGGTTCATTCATTTTTGTTGCTGATATTTGCAGGGAAATAAGAATACCTGTTATTTTTGATTTTATGGCTGTTTCAAGTTATGGGAATTCAAAGGTAAGCTCGGGTATAGTAAGAATAACAAAGGATCTCGAGTTCAGCATTGAAAATAAAGAAGTAATAATTATTGAGGATATAGTTGATTCTGGAAGGACGCTAAATTATCTTATAAAGAATCTTGAAGCGAGAAATCCAAAAAATATAGAAGTCTGTGTACTTCTGGATAAAGATGTTCCAAGAAAGACGAAAAATGTAGTTAAATATAAAGGGTTTGATATTCCAAATAAGTTTGTGGTAGGATATGGTCTTGATTCTGCAGAGAAATATAGAAATTTACCTTTTATAGGATATATTGAAAATGAATAGTAATTATATTATTATCAAAATTGACCAGAATAGCGCAGAAGAATTGATAGAAAATAATTGAAAAATAGCTGGCAGATAGATATGGGAAAAATAAATATAAAATGCAAGGAGTTGTTTAAAATTTGAAAGATAATAAAAAATTTGATAGTAGAGTGATTAAAAATATAGCATTACTGGTGCTGCTTATAGTGGTGATGTTTCTGGTTTTAAGAAATCCAATGTTCCTTTCGCAACCGGTCAAAGAATTCAACATGAATGAATTTGTTGAAGCAGTGGAGCAAGGCCAGATAGACACCTCAACACCAGTGGTAGTTAAGGGAGAAGACAAAATAGTAGAAGGCGAATTAAAAGATGGGACAAAATTCACGGTTTCATTTCTGGAAGATTATGATATTACAAAACTGTTGCTTGATAATAATTTGCCTTTTAAGGTGGATAACCAGAAACAATCAATATGGATTCAAATTCTGGTTAGCATTATACCATTTATTATAATGATAGGATTATTTTTCTTTATGATGAGTCAATTACAGGGCGGAAATTCTAAGGTGCTCCAGTTTGGTAAGAGCAAGGCAAGA
>JAQVHC010000032.1 GCA_028696435.1 Actinomycetota bacterium
ACTCTCTTGATCTGGTTGAATTAATTATGGCACTTGAGGACAAATTTGGAATAAAAATAAGTGATGAGGATGCCGAAAAAATTGTTACAGTAAAAGATGCTCTCGATTATATTAACTCTTACTCCGGATAGTGGTTTTACTTATAATTGAATAGATTTTTGATGTGTAAGGTGGCGAAAATCTTTTAATGGATGATATCGGAGGAACTTTTGAAGAAAAAGTAAGAATCTGGCTGCGCAACCTTAAAATTGATGTAGTGGATTTAAATATTTATATACAGAGCTTGACCCACAGGTCTTATGCTAATGAAAAGAAAATTATGTCAAGGGGCAATGAGCAGCTTGAATTCCTGGGAGACAGTGTACTTTCTTTTATAATTACATCATATTTATATCATAATTATAAAAGCCTTCCCGAAGGTAAAATGGCAAAAATAAGAGCTTTTCTGGTCAGCAGAAGGACGTTGTTTGAAATAGCAAAAGAAATTAAAATAGATAGGTATATACTTTTAAGCAAGAATGAAGAATCCTGCATGGGCAGAAGGAAAGTATCCATTCTGGCTGATAGTGTAGAAGCTTTGATTGGTGCTATCTATATTGATAAGGGAATTGATTTTACTTTTGACTGGGTTATTAAATTATATAAAGATAGAATTATTGAAAATGTTAATGCACCAGAAATCACAGACTACAAAACTTATCTTCAGGAAGCAATACAGGCAGATTATTCCAGACTTGTAAGATATGAGTTAGTTAAGTCTGAAGGTCCGGACCACGATAAATCATTTTATTCTGTAGCAATGATTGACGATAAAGTAGTCGGGAAGGGCAAAGGTAAAAGTAAAAAAGATTCCGAGCAAAATGCTGCAAAAAATACTTTAAAGAAACTATATAATTTAAATTTATAATATTTTTGTTTTTGGAAGTCAATTTTGTACTTAAAAAATATAACTCTCAGGGGTTTTAAATCTTTTAAAGATAAAAGTCAGCTTTTTTTTGAGCCAGGTATAAGCGTGATTGTTGGACCGAACGGGAGCGGCAAAAGCAATGTGGCTGATGCAATATCCTGGGTTCTGGGTGAGCAAAGCCCCCGGACACTCAGGGGGAACTCAATGGCAGATGTAATTTTTAGGAATAAAAATGAGGAAATGGGTATTGCAGAAGTTTCACTCCTTTTTGATAACTCTAATAAAGTATTTGATACGGAATTCAGAGACGTTAAAATTACCCGCAGGGTCTATTCAAAAGGTGGAAGCGAGTATTTTATAAACTCATCTCCATGCAGGCTGGTAGATATTCAGGAACTTATTGCTGACAGTGGGATTGGAAAAGGTCTTCATATAATAATAAATCAGGGACAGGTTAATGAAATTGCTCTACTAAAACCTATTGAAAGAAAAGCTGTAATAGAGGAAATACTGGGAATATCAAAACATAAAAACAGGAGAGATAAATCTCTTGCAAAACTTGAAAAAGTAAAAAATGATATTGACAGAATAAATGATTTAATGGATGAAATAAAAATAACAATGGATCCTCTTGAAATTGAGGCAGCGAGAGCACAGAAATATTCAGAAATTTTTAACCTGTTAAAAAATGAAGAAATTTCTCTCTTTATTGCGAGTTTAAATAATCTGAATATTGAATGGGAAAAGGAAAATGATTTTTATAAGAAAACTAAAGATGAGTTGAAAAAAGTTGAAAGCGAAATTAACAGCACTGTAAATAAAAAGAACGAACTATCGAAACTTACGGATAAAGAAAGGTCTGGCTACGAATCATGGCGTGAAAAAATTGACCATTTTAACATCGAGAGTAATAATATCGCAAATATCATCGCTCTGGTTGAAAGCAAGCAGAATGTATTCAGAACATTAAAAAATATGTTTGGTATTGATTATACTGATTACGAAGCCAGCGAAAAAAAATCAAAAGAAGTGGTGGAAAATAAAAGCGGTAGAGATGATTATATAATACCTTTACTTGAAGAAATTTCGTGTAAACTTGAGGAAATTGTTGGCCATTTAATCAAATTTCTGGATAACACAAAGAAGAAGGTCCAGGATTTTAAAACATTAAACTATATTGAAGAAGAAATCAATTTAATTACCTGTGAGATAAAAAAGTTATCTGGAATGGTTGAGAGCAGGAAAAGAAAAATAATTACTATTCCGGTAGATATGGCTGCTCCTGAAGAAGCTGTTAAGATGGATAAAAAAAATGACTCTGACGACAAAGAAAAATTAAATAAGATAAAAAGCCTGAAAGAAATATGTATTACTAATCTGGAGAGAGCAAACAAAATAAATTTAATCCTTAAAAGATTTTTACCGGTTTCAGAAAAAATAAAAAAAGAACTTTACTGTGAATTTGAGAAAAAAAATAAGTCTGTCATTGAAAACCAGAAGAAAAAAAGTGAACTGGAAAGTCAGATAGAAAATCTTAATCAACGTAAAATAGAACTGGAAAGTGATTTGTATAAGAGTGATATTAAAAAAGAGCAGATAAAGGAAAGGGTGGGGGCCATAACAGAAAATATCGTGGATAGTTATGGTGAATCGATAGAGTATATTTTAAAAAGTTATAGCCCCAGCACAGATGTAATAGAGTCTGAAATTAAAGTAAAAAAGTTAAAAAATGAAATAAAAAAATATGGTAATGTAAATCCTAATGCAGCAATTGAATATAAAAAAATTAAAAAGAGGTTTGATTTTTTATCAGAGCAGAAAAGAGATCTTGTTGAAGGCAAAAAGGAACTCGAAGAGTTAATTGATGATATAAATAGAAGGATTTCCGATGATTTTAATAAAAAATTTGTTGAAATTAACAGATGTTTCGGGAAATATTTTAAAATTTTATTTCCTCTGGGTGAGGGTGAAATGCAACTCGAAAAGAGTAATGTGGGCAGCTATGATGACTATGATGAAATAGGTGTGGATCTAAAGGTGGATATTGGCAATAATAAATTTGTTAACCTGTCTCTGCTATCAGGAGGAGAAAAAACTCTTGTTTCAATAGCATTTCTTTTCTCAATATACTCGATAAATCCTTCACCATTTTATGTTTTTGATGAGGTTGATGCTTCTCTGGACGACGTTAATATAAGCAGGTTTTTAACACTCATGAGGAATTTTTCGGAAAAACAGCAGATAATATTAATAACACATCAGAAAAAGACGATGGAGATTGCTGATACAATTTATGGAGTTACAATGCAACCACAGGGGATTTCAAAAGTAATCTGTGAGAAAATAAGGGAAAAGAATGCAGAAATTAATCAGGAATATAAATTATCTCTGGAATAAATTTAAAAATGACAACAGGTTATTCTGGGATGAGCTCGAAGAGCAGATGATAGCAGGTGATATAAGTATTGATACGACAGCCATGATACTGGATGAAGTCAAAAAAAATGCTTATAGCGAAAATATTAATGATCCGGAAAGGATAGAAACTTTAATAAAAAGTGAGATTATAAAGATTCTCGAGATTAATAAAAACACTGAATTAAACATACCACATGAGCCACCGGCTGTTTTTTTAATTGTGGGGGTAAACGGGACAGGCAAAACCTCCTCTGTTGCGAAATTAGCCAGTATGTTTAAAAAGGATGGAAAGAAGGTATTGCTATCTGCTGCAGATACATACAGAGCGGCTGCAGTAGAGCAGTTGCAGCATTATGCTGAAAAATTAAATCTGGATATAGTTTATCATCAAAAGTTTTCCGATCCGGGAGCTGTAGTATATGACAGCATAGAGAAAGCAAAAGCAAAAGGGATTGATATAGTCCTGATTGATACTGCGGGCAGAATGCAGACTTCACATAATCTTATGGAAGAGTTAAAAAAAATAAAAAAAGTAATTAGTGGAAGAATTAATCGTGATGCTGATGAAATATTACTTGTTATAGATTCAACAACAGGTCAGAATGCAAAAAAGCAGGTAGAATTATTTAATAAATCGTTAAATCTAACTGGAATAATCCTTACCAAAACTGATAGCACCTCAAAAGGGGGAATAGTGATTACAATAAAAAATGACCTGAAAGTTCCGGTAAAGCTCATTACCAGTGGTGAAAAACTGGATGACATGAGCTATTTTGACGCAGTAAAATTTACTGATTTATTATTTTCTTGATTATTATAATATAAAAGGTTTTAAATGTTTGACACACTTACAGCAAGGTTTGAGGATTTATTTTATAAAATAAAAAATAAGGGTAAATTAAGTCCCACCGACCTGGATAGCGCTTTAAGGGAGATTAAACTTGCCCTGCTGGAGGCTGATGTAAATTTTAAAGTAGTAAAAGAATTTCTGGAAAATGTTAAGACAAAAGCCACAGGTGAGAAGATACTGGAAAGTATAACTCCTTATCAGCAGGTAGTAAAAATTGTAAATGAAGAAATTATAAAGATGCTTGGCCCCTCCAGCGGTGGTATAAGCTTTTCCAGTAGTGGTCCCACAATTATAATGGTGATGGGGCTGCAGGGTTCCGGTAAGACTTCTTCAGTTATAAAACTGGCTAATTATATAAATTCTAAATTTTCCAGGAAAGTATCAATAGTTGCAGCTGATATATACCGCCCGGCAGCAGTTCAGCAGCTTAAAGATATGGCAAAAAATATTAATGTGGATGTTTTTTTTCAAAGCGGCCTGGATCCGGTATCAATATCTTCAAAAGGGGTAGAATTTTTCAGGAAGAACGGAAGTGATGTAATAATAATTGATACAGCTGGAAGATTACAGATTGACAGGGATATGATGGATGAGATTGCAAATATAAGAAAAAAAATTAATCCCCACTTAATATATCTGGTTCTGGATGCAATGACGGGTCAGGAAGCTGTAAATATTGCATATGGTTTTAATGAGAAGGTTGAATACGATGGAATAATAATGACCAAACTTGATAGTGATACCAGGGGAGGTGCAGCACTTTCGGTTTATCATGTAGTTAAAAAACCCATAGAATTTATATCCACTGGAGAAAAGATCGAGGATTTTGATCTATTTCATCCTGAAAGAATGGCTTCAAGGATACTTGGAATGGGAGATATTTTGACTCTGGTTGAGAAAGCAGAAGAGGTTGTAAGCGAAAAGGAAGCAAAATTAATTGAGGAAAAGATCTACAAGAATGAGTTAAACTTTGAAGATTTCATAAGTCAGCTAAGAAGTATAAAAAAAATAGGTTCCCTTGATAAAATATTTTCTATGATACCTGTACCTGCTATAAATAAAAATAAAGTAGCAGGGAAGATAAATTTAGATGATTCTTACATTGACCGGATAGAAGCAATAATCAATTCTATGACTGTGGAAGAAAGAAGGAAACCGCATATAATAAATGGCAGCCGGAGAAAAAGGATAGCAAAGGGAAGCGGTAGCTCAGTAACAGAAATAAATAAGCTCTTAAAACAATTTAGCAAAACCAGACAATTATTAAAACAGTATTCAGGGACAAAGGGAAAATCAGGTATGCCTTTTTAGAAATCATTAAATGAAAAATATTTTGCAAGTTTTATAGAAAAATATATAATTATGAGAACATAAGACTATCTATATTATTTTTGGAGGTTATGGATTGAGTGTGAAGATAAGATTGTCAAGGATGGGGTCGAATAAAAACCCATTTTACAGAATCGTAGTTGCAGATGTCAGATCGCCCAGAGATGGGAAGTTCATTGAAAAAATAGGTATCTATGATCCTAAAAGTGAACCGTCCAGGATTGAAGTTGATAGGGATAAAGCTCTCGAATGGATTAAAAAGGGTGCAAAACCTACAAATACAGTTCAGAAACTTTTCGATAAAATTGGATTAAAGAAGTAGCTAATACAAATTAAACTGGAGGTAAATAGTGAAAGAACTACTAGAGTACATGGTAAAAGAGCTGGTTGACAGCCCGGAGAGTGTAGAAATTACAGAAGAGGAGGAAGATGACAAAACAGTAATTTTTAAGTTAAAAGTTGCGGAAAGCGATCTGGGAAAAGTTATTGGGAAAAAAGGTAGAACCGCAAATGCCCTCAGAGTAGTAATGAGAGCTGCATCTGCTAAAAGAGGAAAATCATCAATTGTAAAAATTATGGATTAATAATTTTAGATATATAAACATAGATAGGCTTATTAAAATAAAATACCGTTATCGGTAAATGTTAGAAATAAATGTAGATGCAAGATTAATTGGGATAATCAGTAAGCCACATGGAGTAAAGGGAGAAGTAGTGATGACTCTGCTTACGGATTATCCCAATACTATTAAAAAGGGGATTATTCTTTTTTTTGATGAGAAGTGCACTCTTGAGGCAGAAGTTGAGGGTGTAAAACGGTCAAAAGCAATAACCGGAGAGAATGCTGGCTTTTTAATAATTAAGTTCAAAGGTGTTAATGATAGAAAAAAGGCAGAAAGTTTAAGGAACACAGGTGTTTTCCGGAGTATAGAAAATAGCCCTTCACTTAAAAAAAATCAGTTCTGGACGGATGATATAATTGGCTGCAGGGTTTACCTGGAAAATCTTACTTTTGTTGGAATTGTAAAAGATGTAGAAAAACATAAAGCCAATGATAATATAGTGGTAGAAGTGGAAGGCAGAGAAGGCATTAATGCCAGTGGCATAAAAGATAATATTTTATATATTCCGGTTATTAAGGATTATATAAAAGATATTGATATAAAAAATAGAAAGGTAATATTAAAAAAGATTCCGGAATATACTTAGATTTTTTAGGATAGATAATTATTTTTCTTTTATTATTTGTGAATACTGATTAATTTAAAAATGTTGATAATAGATGTTATTACTATTTTCCCCGGGATGTTTGATAATATTTTTGAATTCGGGGTTACAAAGGAAGCTTTTAAAAAGAACATCTGTACAGTTAATATATATAATTTGAGAGATTTCTCCGATATCAAACATGGCAGGGTTGATGACAGACCTTATGGTGGAGGACCTGGAATGGTATTGATGCCCGGCCCTATATATAATGCTGTCAGATTTATTAAAAAAAAGAATAAAATTAGAAAAAAAGATAAGCAAAAAGTAATACTCCTTTCTCCAGGTGGTGAAAAACTTAATCAGAATATATTAAAATGCTTATCTAAACTTGAAAATATAATACTTATATGTGGCAGGTACGAGGGTGTGGATCAAAGGGTTATTGATTTACTGGTAGATTTTGAAATTTCTATTGGTGATTATGTTCTTACTGGTGGTGAGATTCCTGCAATGGTCTTAATAGATGGAATAGCGAGGTTGTTACCGGGCGTTGTTGGGAAAGAAGAATCTCTAAAAAATGAATCATTTGAGAAAAATTTCCTTGATTATCCACAGTATACCAGGCCAGGAGTTTTTAAGGGTAAATCAGTTCCGGAAGTCCTTTTAAGTGGCAATCACAAATGTATAAAAAAATGGAGAGAGGAAAAATCAGAAAAGATTACACAGGCAAAAAGGCCGGATTTATTTGACAAAGAGAGCTAAATTAATTATATTTGTCTGGTTTTATTAGTGTAAAATGACAGGCTGGAGAAAAAATGAATAAATTGGATAAGATAGAAAGTAAGTATATAAAAACGGATATTCCGGAGTTCAAAGCAGGCGATAAGGTAAGAGTTAAAATTAGAATCAGCGAAGAGAATAAAGACAGAATTCAGGTTTTTGAAGGAATAGTAATAAGAATTAAAGGAACAGGGATAAATAAAACGTTTACTGTAAGAAAGATTTCTTTTAATAATATTGGTGTTGAGAGAACTTTTCTCATAAATTCACCTGTGATTCAGTCTATTGAAAAGGTTGGAGATGGAATAGTTAGAAGAGCAAAATTATATTACCTGAGAGATAAAGTCGGTAAAAAATCAAAAGTTAGGTTTAAATAAATAACTGTATATTAATGCCTGTAGAAAAAAAAGATTCTGATAAGAAGATAAACCAGAAGATTTTTAGAGAATTCTTGATTTATGCTATTATTATATTAATTGCTGTAGCATCTGCAGCCCTGATAAGAACTTTTATTTTGGAGCCCTTCATTGTTCCAACACCTTCTATGGAGCCAACCCTGAAAGTGGGTGACAGGGTTATAATTAATAAGCTTGCATATAAATTTGGTCCCGTGAAAAGGGGAGATATTATTGCATTTTATTCACCAGTAGAAAAAAAGTGCCTGACTAAAAGAGTTATTGCAATAGAAGGGGATAAAATCACCCTGACAGGTGATGGCGAAATTTTTATAAATGGTGAAAAGCTTATTGAAAATTATTTACCAACAGATCAAAATATATCTTATCCTGAACAAACTGTAATTGTTGGTGAGAATGAAGTTTTTGTAATGGGCGATAATCGAAATAATAGTTTTGACAGCAGGTTTTTTGGAACAATTTCTGAAGACGATATATTTGGAAAATTTCTTTTAATTTACTGGCCACCATCCAGGTGGAGATTTTAAGGGAATGGAACCAAGAGAATCAAAAAGACTCCTGGAACTCCGCAGGTATGAGGACGAACTCTATATTGAAGGCTATGAAAAAATAGCCGGTGTTGACGAATCAGGAAGGGGCTCGCTTGCCGGACCACTTGTAGCTGCAGCAGTTATTCTTGATAAAAACAAATTAATGATAGAAGAAATAGACGATTCAAAAAAACTTTCTGCAGGTAAAAGAGAATTAATATTTAAGAAGATAATTAAAAGCTGTCTTTGCTGGTCAGTTGTTAAAATATCCCCTGAAAAAATTGATAGTTTCTCAGTAACCAGAGCAAATGAAATTGCTTTTAAGGAAGCTGTTAACGGGTTAAAAATAAAACCCGACATTGTTCTGGCGGATTTTATAAATACGGATCCCGGAGATAAATATCTTAGGATTGTTAAAGGCGACAGTATTAGTGTTTCAATAGCTGCAGCATCTATAATTGCAAAAGTAATAAGAGATCGGATAATGCTTAAACTTGCGAGAAAATATCCGGAATATGGATTTGAGCATAACAAAGGTTATGGTACAAAAAAGCATTTAATGTCCCTACAGAAATATGGTCCTACTGAAGTTCACAGGCTGTCTTATAGAGGTGTTTTAAATTAACGGATTTAATAAAAAATTAACAGGTAGAACAGGGGAATTTATTGCACAAAAATACCTTGAGGAAGAAGGGTATACTATCCTTGAAAGGAATTATAGAAATAAATACGGGGAAATAGATATAATAGCCAGAAAAAATACTGATTTATTTTTTATAGAAGTTAAAACAAGAACTAGTTCTGAATACGGAGACCCTCTGGAAGCAGTAAACAGATCAAAAATAATAAAAATAAGAAAAGTAGCGAATTTTTACATGATAAAGAATAAACTTTCAAATATTAATCCAAATTTTGATGTTATTGCTATCACGCTGAGTGCAGCTCTTATAAAAGAAATATCCAAAAACAGCAAATCTTTAGAAGTAAAAAACACCGGGAATATAAAAATTGAGCACATATTTAATGCGTTTTAATCAGAACCCTTAAGAAATCTTTTTAGATACCAAAATACTAAAATACTAAAATGTAGTATAATATATATTGTACAGTATTGTGGTTATTTAATTATTAAAATTTTTTACTAATTAGAGTCAATATAAAATTTAAGAAATTATAAAGTTTATATTAAAATAATATTTAAGATATTTATTGGAAGAATTATCCGGTATTAAATGAAGCGGTGAAGTGTTATGAAGACTGAGAAAAGCTTTGAAAAAGAAAAGGATAGCAAAATAGAAAAAAATAATGAATTATTACAAAAACTTGAAGACCTCGAATTTATAAAGAATAAGCTGGATGAAGTAACTGAGGAGCTTGACCAGGTTTTTAATGCTGCTATTGATAGCATAATGATTATAGACAGAAATTACAATATTTTAAAAGCTAACAGGGTATTTTCAGGTATGTGTGGTTTTAAAAATAAAGAAATAACCGGCAAAAAATGTTTTGAAATTTTCGGTGGCCATGAGTGTAATACGAAAGATTGTATAATTAGAAGAATACTGGGAGGAGAAGAATATATTACAATCGAGTCTGAAAGAAAGAATAAATATGGAGAAAAAGTTAACTTCATTTTAAGTGCAAGCCCCCTGAGAAATCAAAAAGGAGAGATTACCGGAATTGTTGAATGTTACAGGGATATAACATCGTACAGGGAAGCTTACAATGAAATAAAAGCAAGTGAGCACAGGTTTAGAGAACTTTTTGATAATATGAGCAGTGGTGTTGCAGTTTATGAACCTGTAGAAAATGGAAAAGATTTTATTATAAAGGATCTTAATAAAGCTGCTGAAACAATAGATAATGTTAGAAAAAAGTATATTATCGGAAAAAGTGTGCTGGAAGTTTTTCCAGGAGTAAAAGATTTAGGACTTTATGATGCTTTCCAAAGGGTTTGTAAAACAGGCAAGCCAGAGAAATATCCTGTTTCTTTCTATAAAGATGACAGAATTACAGGCTGGCGGCGTAATTATATATACAGGCTGCCTTCAGGGGAAATAGTAGCAGTATATGATGACCTTACCGGACAAAAGCAAGCTGAGCAATTATTAAAAGAGAGCGAAGAATTCAGTTCAAGCTTAATGGAAAATTCTCCAAATCCAATCTATGTTATAGATAAAGATTATTCAATAAAATATGTGAATCCAGCAATGGAAAATATTGTTGGATTTAAAGCAGATGAGCTTCTTGGTAAAACTCCACCATACCCGTGGTGGCCTGATAGATTTAAATCCAGATATGGTGCTCTTTTAAAAGAAGATATGAAGCATGGCTGTGTCGCCAGAGAGCATCTTTTTGTTAACACCATGAATGAAGAGTTCTGGGTTGAAATTTATAACAAACCAGTATTCAGCGGAGGGGAGTTAAAATATTTAATAATAAACTGGTTTGATATAACAGGCCATAAGATAATGGAAAATGATTTAAAAGAAAGCTATACCAGATTAAAAAATACTCTGCATAGCGCTATAGATGCCCTTGGAAATATAGTTGAAAAGAGAGACCCCTATACTTCTGGCCATCAGAAAAGAGTATCAAAACTGGCGGTTGCTATTTCAAGGGAACTTGGATTGAGCGACGAAGTAATTGATTGTATAAAAACAGCTTCAGATATACATGATATTGGTAAGATAAATATACCGGTTTCAATTTTAACCAAACCCGGGAAATTGACAGACATAGAGTTTAAAATGATTAAAACTCATCCAGAGGTTGGATACGAAATAGTCAGAGAAATAGAATTTCAAATGCCTGTTGCTGAAATTATACTCGAGCATCATGAAAAACTGGATGGTTCTGGTTATCCAAAAGGCTTAAAGGAGGAAGATATTATGTTTGAAGCAAAGATACTGACAGTTGCAGATGTAGTAGAAGCCATGTCCTCTGATAGGCCATACCGTCCTGCTCTGGGTGTGGATGCAGCGATTGGTGAAATTAAAAGTAACAGGGGTAGTCTGTATGATGCGAGAGTTGTGGATGCATGCATCAGGGTTTTAAGAGAAAAAGAATTTGAATTTGATTAACAAAAATTTAATTGCCTGGTTTGAAAGAATTTCCTGTAGCTTCTTTATTATTCTAACTTCAAAAAATTAATGTCATAAAACTCTTATCTTTTTAAAATAAAATTTGATTTTAGTAAATTATACCAATTGCATAATTGACTTTTTGTATAAATACATATATCATTTATTTATGATATTTAAATTAGATAGTTTTACGCTGGAGGGCATCGATGCTGTAAAAGTATCTGTAGAGGTGCACTTATCAAGAGGTCTGCCGGAGTTTACTATTGTAGGTCTGCCTGGCAAAGCTATAAACGAATCCAGGCAGAGAGTAAGGTCAGCTGTTATTAATAGCGGATTTGACTTTCCTGTGAAAAAAATAATTGTAAACCTCTCACCTGCAGATATAAAAAAAGATGGCTCTTTTTATGATTTACCAATAGCTCTTTCTATACTTGCTGCAAGTGGCCAGATTCAAAGTGAAATCTGGAATGAATCTTATTTTGTTGGTGAACTTTCACTGGATGGTAATATAAACCCGGTCAGCGGATTGATTTCAATGGCAGAAGAAGCACTGAATACTGGCAAAAACTTTTTTTTTGTGCCTTACAGTATAGCAGATCAGGTTTCCTTTATTTCTGATATAAAAATTATTGCCTGTAAAAATCTTTTAGAAGCAGTAGAAGCACTTTCAGATAGCGGAAAAATAGAGAAATTTATTTATAAGAGCAGAAGGATAGTTGACAAACATTTTTGCTACGGTTTTGATTTTAAGGAGGTAAAAGGGCAGTTTAAAGCAAAGAGAGCGCTGGAAATAGCAGTTGGAGGGAGGCATAATATCATGCTTATTGGCCCCCCTGGAAGCGGTAAAACAATGCTTGCAAAAAGGGCAGTTACAATAATGCCAGATTTAAATCTAGAGGAGTGTATAGATGTTACTAAAATTTATAGTTTGTATAAGAAAAATGTTAGCGGCCTTATAAAGGAAAGACCATTCAGAAATCCCCATCATACTATAAGCAGAATAGGTCTTATTGGTGGAGGAATAAACCCCGGA
>JAQVHC010000033.1 GCA_028696435.1 Actinomycetota bacterium
TCCAGTGGACTTCTTCCCAGTTCCCACCGCCAATTAAAAAAACGCCTTTATTTATCCTGTCATCATTTGCCATTGCAATCACAGAAATCATACACCCGAGGCTTATTCCGCATATGTAGACATTGTTAAAGTTCCAGTTTTCTTTAAGAATATCTATTAATTTTTTGATATCAACTACACTCTGGTGGAAAAATAGTAGAGTATCTAAATCGTCAAAATTTATTAGCCTACCACCGCTTTTATCGCCTTCAGGGGTTCTGTTCAAATGGAATGGAAGGTTTAGAAAAACACCAGAAATATTATTTGAATTTATTTTTTTAATAAAAGAATAGTATCTTTTTAATTTTACTTCGCTCGTTAAAAAGCCATGGATGAGTATAAGAATATCATTACTCTTGCTCTTATTATTACAATCATTGCTATTATTTAAATTACCAGCATTTCTCTCTGTCATATTTTTGTTTAAAAATAGTTGAGCGTGCACTCTGTCGTTTATTTTTACTCCTGTGCTGTATGGTGAATCATAGGTTAGCGTATACTCTCTTATAGAATCATCCATGTTCTTTGATTCTATCAGGTTATAGTCTGTTATCTCAGAATCATGCTGGTATAAGTATATTGGTTTTATCTTTTCTGGTTTTATCTTCTGCATTTGTTAATTATATATAGATTTATGAATTATTTGTGAATTTGCTTTTATTGATACATATAAACTCTTTCTTGATTTAGCTATAAATATTATCAAAAAATTTTTTTATTTGAAATATATTAAAAATAATCTTTATAATATGTATAATAAGAAAGGAACTATTAATTTATGAAAATTTTTATTTAGACTCTGGAGGTATTATGTGTAATAGCAATAAAGCAACAAACATAAAAGGTACATTTATCGGGTTTATAATTGGATTTATAGCAGGTGGGACTACTGCATTGTTACTGACTGCTAAAACAGGTGAAGAATTAAGAAGTGATATAAAAAAGATAGCAAAAGAAGTAGCAGATAAAGTTGAAGAGAAGACACGTAATGTAAAAGACCTGACAAAAGAGAAATATGATAGCATAGTAAATAGTGTCATATCCAGTTATGAAAAGGTAAAAGACCTTACGGAAAAAGAAATAGAATTCATAAAAAAAGTAATAGATGAACAAAAGAATATAGTAAAATAGTCCCATCCCGTGCCTTTACCAGTTTAACAAAAGATAACTCTATTTTTAGTCTATATTATTTTCTATATTATTTTTGGAAGTTCATTCATGTCCAGATAAACGCTCATGCTCTCTATATTTTATTAATTTCAAAAATTTCAGAATTATCTGCTTGATCAGGTGTATTTAAGATAAAGATAAATAAAAAATCTATGGACACAAATAGATTATATATAAGTTATTAGAATGTAATGTAAAATTTTTTTAAAAGGATAATTAAAATGGTAAGAGTCAAAGAGACATATCCGGTTCTGGGAATTAGCTGTGCTTCATGTGTAAAAAAAATTGAGGATGTTCTTAACAAAACTGATGGAGTAATTGAAGCAAATGTTAATTTTGCTACAGAAAAGTTAACAATTGAATATGATAATGACAGGCTGGATATTAAAAAAATAGATAAGATAGTTAAAAGTATTGGTTTTGAACTTATTACTTAGATAAATCCTATTTGTTTTTATGAAAAGTAAGAAGAAATGAATACTGAAAGGAAGCTTACGCTTGAGGAAAAAAAGGAGTTAGCAGAGAAGAAAAATCAAAAGAAACTTATACAAAAGCTAGTGGTTGGAGCATTTCTCACATTTTTCATATTTATGTTTTCCCTGAATATTATCCCCGGTTTCTCCTCACTCCCGGTTAAAATAAGATATATTATCATATTCGTTCTGGCATGTCCTGTTCAGTTATGGTCAGGTTCTCAATTTTATAAGGGGCTGGTATCTGTCTTTAAATACAGGATGGCAGATATGAATACCCTGGTTGCAATAGGGACACTCTCTGCATTTCTTTACAGCACAGCAGTGACATTTTTTATGGATTATTTTACAAGAATGGGAATTGAGCCCCATATATATTTTGACACGGCGTCAATGATTATAGTTCTTGTACTGCTTGGAAGATTTTTTGAAGCAAGGGCCAAAAGCAGTGCATCAGGTGCAATCAAGAAGCTTTTAAAACTGAAGCCTGCAGAGGCATATGTTATAAGAAATGGAAAAGAAATAAAGATTGATACTGAAGATATAGCTGTTGGTGATATAGTGCTGGTTAAACCAGGTGAAAAAATTCCAGTAGATGGAATAATAATAGAAGGTACCTCAACTGTAGATGAATCAATGATTACGGGAGAGTCTATGCCTGTAGACAAAAAGCCTGGAGATGAAGTAATAGGTTCTACTATAAACCTTACAGGTTTTTTAAAATTTGAAGCCAAACGTGTAGGGAAAGATACCTTTTTAAGCCAGATTATTAAAATGGTTGAGGAAGCACAGGCTTCAAAGGCTCCTGTTCAGAGGCTTGTAGATAAAGTCGCCAGTTATTTTGTTCCTGCAGTTATATTTATAGCAATGATAACATTTATTGCATGGCTCATCTGGGGACCCAGGCCATCCATCACTCTGGCGCTTGTCAATTTTATATCTGTTCTTATAATAGCATGCCCGTGTGCCCTTGGTCTTGCTACTCCGACTGCAATAACTGTTGGAATCGGCAGGGGAGCAGAAAATGGAATACTGATAAAAGATACTTCCACTCTGGAAGTTGCCCATAAACTCGATACTGTTATTTTTGACAAAACAGGTACACTGACAGAAGGCCAGCCTGAAGTAAAAGAAATAATTGTAAATAAAAGCAATTTTAAAGGGACAGAAAAGGATTTACTGGAAATCGCTGCGAGTTCGGAGTTATATTCAGAACATCCTATCGGAAAGGCAATGGTAAATAAAGCTAAAAGTGAAGGTCTGAAGTTAAAAAGCCCCGGGCGATTTGAAGCGGTAACCGGTAGGGGAATAAAAGCAGTTGTGAATGGGAAAGAGATAATCAAGGGCAATATCAGACTTATGGAAGAAAATAATGTTAAACTGGATAATATTGACATTAAAAAAGAGGGGGAAGAGATTTCAAAGAAAGGCCTAACTCCTGTATTTATCAGTATTGATAATAAAATAGCCGGTATCATAGCTGTTGCAGATAGCTTAAAAAGAAATGCGAGGGAGACTGTGCATACATTAAAAAAGCTCGGACTGGAGGTAATAATGATTACCGGGGATAACAGGGATACAGCATATTCTATAGGAAAAGAAGCAGGGATAGATTATATAATTTCAGAAGTTTTGCCCGGACAGAAAGCTGAAGAAATTAAGAAACTGCAGAAAAGAGGGAAAATGGTAGCAATGGTTGGAGATGGTATTAATGATGCTCCTGCTCTGGTCCAGGCAGATGTTGGCATAGCTATTGGAACAGGTACGGATATTGCTGTAGAATCAGGTAAAATAATTTTAATTAAGGGAGATTTAAAAGGGGTTCCTGCTGCAATTATACTATCCAGACAGACCATGAGAATAATAAAACAAAATCTTTTCTGGGCTTTTTTTTATAATATAATATTAATACCTATCGCTGCGGGTGTACTT
Organism: Actinomycetota bacterium; assembly: GCA_028696435.1. Classification (GTDB taxonomy): domain Bacteria; phylum Actinomycetota; class Humimicrobiia; order Humimicrobiales; family Humimicrobiaceae; genus JAQVEM01. The sequence continues at coordinate 3,615 of JAQVHC010000033.1, forward strand.
TATCCTTTCTCAGGAATACTTATAAATCCTGTTTATGCAGCAGCTGCAATGTCTCTTAGCAGTATTTCTGTAGTTTCTAATTCATTAAGGCTAAAAAGGTTATCGCTAGAAAAAATAGGATGAGTTGAAGCAGAAGGAAAATTAAAGTAATAATAATAATTTATAGCTTGCTTTAAAAGCATTGTTTTTGAATGTTGCGGATACTTTAAATGCGTGCATTTTCTTAACTTATGTAAGCTTATGTAGAAATTTTGAACGGTAATACTAAAAAGTGAGTGTCTTAAAATTTGCAAATAAGTTTGCCAGGTAATATATTATAATTACATTTAATATATTGTTTAATATATTAAAGAGACAGTTTATAAGGGCAAAAGTCAAATGAAAGTTTCAAACATAAGCTGGAAAATTGGTGGAGAAGCTGGTGATGGTATAATAACTGCCGGGCTAATTTTCTCAAAAATGTTTGCCAGGAAAGGTTATTTTGTTGTTGATTGTAATGAATATCCTTCGCTAATAAGAGGCGGTCACAGTTCTTATACTGTGAGAATAGGTTCAAGCGAGATTTTTTCTACCAGTAAAGATATTAATATTCTTGTTGCATTAAATGAGGAAACCGTAAGAATTCATCAGGAAGAAGTACTATACGGCGGGTATATTATCTGTGATGACGATAGTTTTGATATTGCTGATTTTAAAAAAGAAAGGAAAGATATCAATTATATCGCAGTACCCTTTTCCAGAATAATTTCGGAATTAAAGGTTCCTGAAATTGGAAAAAACAGTATTTCTCTTGGAGCGTCGGCTGCTCTTTTAAACTATGATATAGAAGTATTAAAAGAGGTAATAGCAGATGTCTTTAGCGAAAAAAGTCCGGAAATTGTGGAACTGAATGTTAAATTATCTGAATTTGGTTATAAATATATAAAAGAGAAGTTGAAATTAAGTGCCTATGAGCTGGAAATAGTAAAACCTGTAAATAAAATTCTGGTAACAGGTAATGATGCAGTTTTTTTAGGAGCGGTTAGAGCAGGTTGTAAATTTTATGCAGCTTACCCGATGACTCCTTCTTCTTCAATATTGCATTCATTTGCTTCGGTAGAAAATGATTTTAATATAATAACCAGGCAGGCTGAAGATGATATAGCAGTAATTAATATGGTCCTGGGCGCTTCTTATGCGGGTGTAAGAGCAATGGCTGCGACATCGGGGGGTGGATTTTCTCTAATGAATGAAGGAATAGGCAGCGCTGCAATGACCGAGACTCCTATTGTTATTGTATTGTGTCAGAGGCCTGCCCCCGCCACAGGAATGCCAACATGGACAGAGCAGGGAGATTTGTTATTTGCATGTCATGCATCACATGGAGAATTTCCAAGAGTAATAATGGCCCCCGGCGACCCCGAAGAATGTTTTTATCTTACCGGCAGGGCATTTAATCTTGCTGATAGATATCAGATACCTGTAATTATAATGCTTGATAAATACTTATCTGAAAATCATTTTTCATATGACAGGTTTGATTTTAAGAGTATCACAGTAAACAGGGGAAAGTTAATAACCAGTAGCAGTGATATAAACGAGGAATACAATCGTTATACCGATACTGATAATGGGATTTCTCCGAGAACTATACCGGGTGTAAAAGGTGGGGTTTATATTGCAAATAGTGACGAGCATGACCAATACGGATATTCTGATGAAAATTCTCGTAATAGAAAGATCATGGTTGATAAAAGATTTAAAAAAATGAAAAAATTAATAGAAGAAGTTCCTCCCCCCAGAATATATGGACCTCATGATGCCGAAATTACAATATGGAGCTGGGGTTCTTGCAAAGGCCCAATTCTTGAGGCTATGAATATATTGAATCAGAAAGAAAAGAAGGTAAATTTTATTCACTTTACATATCTGTATCCATTTGACAGTGAAATCGTTAGTGGAATTATTAAAGAAAGTAATAAGAATATAATTATAGAGAATAATAAAACGTCCCAGCTTTCGAAAATTATAATGATGAATACAGGTTACAAAATAAAAAATAAAATACTAAAATACAGTGGAAGGCAGTTTCTACCGGAAGAAATTGCCAGTGGCATTGAAAAAATTGAATAATAATTTGAGCCAGATTTAATAAAATATGTCAGATATTCTGAAATGAAAATTAGACAACAGAGTCAATAGAAGAAAATAGAAGAAGGTATAGTTTTCTTTAGCTAAAAGTCTAATTGTATTTAGATTATTTAATTGATAAAGAAATGAATAGAAGTGGAAACATGTCCAGGAAAAAGAAATATAATTTAACGCTCTGTGATTTTAATACTGACAGGAAACCAACGTGGTGTCCGGGCTGCGGGAATTATGGAATATGGAAATCGCTAAAAAAAGCATTTGTAAACTTAAATCTGGAACCCCATGAAATACTTATAGTATATGGGGTAGGTTGTTCGGGAAATGGTGCAAATTTTATAAAAACTTATGCGTTTCACGCTTTGCATGGAAGAGCTCTTCCTGTGGCTACTGGAGCAAAACTGGCAAATCATAAATTAAATGTAGTAATTGTGGGTGGTGATGGTGATGGTGCTGGTATAGGTTTGAACCATTTTATACATACATGCAGGAGAAATCTCAATATGACTTATCTTCTACATGATAACAGGATTTTTGGGCTTACAGCCGGTCATGCTTCTCCCACAAGCGCCAGAGGATTAAAAACAAAGTCAACACCGTCCGGTGTGCTGGAAGAGCCTCTTAACCCAGTTTTGCTGGCTCTTGCAGCCGGAGCATCTTTTGTAGCAAGGGGATATGCAGGAGACTTGCTTTACCTATCAGAGATAATAAAAAAAGCTATAAAGCATAAGGGATTTTCTTTTATAGATATTCTGCAGCCATGTATCACATTTAATAAGCAGGAAACTTATGAATTTTATAGGGATAAAATTTACAGGCTGGATGAAATTCAGGATTATGATGTATCTGATTTAAATGAAGCAATTAATAGGTCACTTGAGAAAGAAAAAATACCGGTAGGGATATTTTATAAAGTAGACAGGCCATTATATGAAGATAATTTGAAACAGATAGAAAGAAAACCGCTTGTTGACCATATCATAACAGATATAGATATTAATAAGCTATTGAATAGATATTATTAAACTCGTTAAGCTGCATCATTTAAGCTATTAAGCTTTAATCATTAAAGTTAATTGTTCTTTCAGCAAGATAAGTTTCATTTTGCTCTTTGAGAAAAGTAAGTCATGAAAACTCTTTTGATATAAAATTAATTTTTAATTAATTTTTTATCCTGATTTATGTTAAAATCTTAAATATTTGAAAATCTAATATTGGTATTCTGATTTAGCTAGAATACCAGTTAGAGGCATAATGGATAATGAGATTTATAATAAAGAATTAAATAAAGGAGGGCAGGTACTTTGTATGTTGAAGACCCGGTTGCTTTTAGTATATTTGGTTTTGAAATAGTCTGGTATGGAATAATAATAGCACTGGCTACTGTAATTGGTTTTATTGTTGCATATTTTACGGCTGGCTATAGAGGAGAAAAAAAAGATGAGGTCTTAAATTTTGCACCACTTGCATTAATTTTTTCTATCATTGGAGCGAGACTTATTCATGTTCTGGTAAACTGGTCATACTATTCCCGGCATCCAGGTTATATTTTAGCATTTAGAAGAGGTGGTCTCGCAATTCAGGGCGCCATACTTGGAGGTGTAATAGCTCTTATTATTTTCTGTAAAATACGTAAACTTGATTTCTGGTTATGGGCTGATATAGCTTCGCCTGCTCTGGTACTCGGTCAGGCTATAGGAAGATGGGGAAATTTCTTTAATCAGGAGGCTTATGGAAAGCCTACTAATCTTCCCTGGAAAATTTTTATAGATGAAGCAAACAGACTCCCGGGTTATGAGAGGTATGAATATTTTCATCCGACCTTCTTATACGAGTCAGTAGCCAACTTTTTATTATTTATAATTCTTATGCTGATGCATAGATATTATAAAAAAAGGCCTGGCAGAATTCCCAATGGATTAATATTTGCAACTTATCTGGGAATATACTCAATTTACAGGACAATTATTGAATATTACCGCATTGACAGTAGCTCCTTTAAAACACCTCTTGGCGAAGTAAAGGTTGTATATATTATAAATCTGGTAACCATAATAGCAGCAATGCTTATAGCCAATTATGTGACCAGAAAGTTCAGTGGGAAAAAGCAGATTGAAAACAATGTAAAGGAATAAAGAAAAATATAGGGGAATAAAAAAATATAGAGGGATAATCAGGGGGATAATATAGAGAGATAATTGTCATAATCCATAAAATGGATAAATAATCAGGGAAATAATTTTATTTTCCTGATTATTTTTATCTTTTACTCTATCTCAACCTATCTTATGCTGTATATGCAACCACAGTAATCCTGTCGGTAGAGGTTTAATTTTTTGCTTAATTCCATGGTTTTTTTAAATCCATCTTTTTTCTTAAAATCAGCCTGATAAAAATCAATTTTTCTTGAGGCTGCAATTTTAGCTCCAAGGGAGTTTATTATTTTCTGATTCTTATGCGGGCTTATAGTAAGCGCAGTGCCAAAAATATCAAATCCGCGCTTTTTAGCTACAGTAGCAGTTTTTTCAAGGCGCATATTAAAACATATATCGCATCTTTTTCCGCCTTCTGGTTCATTTTTAAAGTCTGAAGTCAGATTTAACCATTCTTTTACTTCGTATTTTCCAATTATAAGCGGAATAGAATAAATCTTTGAGATGGTTCTTACATCGTCAAGCCTTTTTAAATATTCTTCTTCAGGATATATATTGGGATTATAATAAAAAAAAGTTATACTAAAATCTTTTTTTAAAAGGAAATAAGGATAAAGCGAGCAGGTTCCGCAGCAAACATGGAGAAGGAACAGGGGTTTTGAATTTAATTGCTCTGACATTTTAATTAAATTTTAATTTTTTATTGTTAATTTTTTATTGGTATTTTTATTTTGCTAATTTTATTTTCTTTAGGTATATTAATAAAAACATTTAAAAGTATCAAAGGTATTTTTTATGGGCTATGATTTTTTAAAAATAGAGAAACCTGTAAAAATTGATGAAATTGATGCATACATAACAAAGGGTTTTACAATTCCTCCAGAAGTAGAAAAGACAGTAAGCACGATATTAAGTGAAGTAAGAGCAAATGGTGATAAGGCAGTTTTAAAATTTTGCAAAGAGTTTGACCATTTTGAAGCAAAAAATGTCGATGATATCAGAATAAAAGATAAGGAAATTAGTTATGCTGCAGCAGATGTTAGAAAATCTTTTCCCGAACTGATTAAAGCACTGAAGGTCAGTTACAAAAATATTAAAAAGTATCATACTGCTCAATTTAAAAAGGAAACAAGTTCATGGATTATAAAGCCAGATAAAGGGAAAAAAATAGGTCAGGTTATACGACCACTGGAAAGGGTTGGAATATATATACCGGGAGGAAGATATATATATCCATCTTCGGTACTCATGACTGTAATTCCTGCATTAATCGCAAAAGTAAATGAAATTGTTATATGCACACCTCCACAACTGGATGGCACTCTAAATCAGGTTTTACTGTTTCTATGTGACTGGCTTAAAATTAGAGAAATATATAAACTCGGAGGGGCCCAGGCAGTAGCTGTTATGGCTTACGGCAGTGAAAGCATAAAAAAAGTTGACAAAATTGTAGGACCGGGAAACATCTATGTTACTGCAGCAAAAAAGAAAGTATTTGGTGATGTTGGAATTGATAGTCTTGCAGGCCCGAGTGACATAACAATACTGGCTGATGATTCTTCAGATGCGTCTTTTATTGCAGCTGACCTTATCTCACAGGCCGAACATGACCCTGATTCCAGGAGCATATTACTGACCGACAGCATAAACACTGCTGAAAAAACAATTGAAAATATTTACAGACATCTGGATATACTTGTAAACGAATATGGTAGCAAAGTAAATATAGAAGTTATTTTAAAATCACTTAAGAAAAACTGCAGGATTATTTATAGTAAAAACAGAAATCTGCTTATAGAAATTTGTAATGAAATAGCACCCGAGCATCTGGAAATTATGACAGAAGATGCTGAAAGAATTCTTAAAAAAATAAAAAACGCCGGTGCTATATTTCTGGGGAATTACTGTCCTGTTGCGGTTGGTGATTATACAGGAGGGACCAATCATGTTATTCCAACAAATAGCAATGCGAGATTTTCTTCGCCGCTTGGCGTAAGCGATTTTTTAAAAAGAAGCAGCGTTGCTTTTTACAATAAAGATGCTCTGAAGAAGGAGGCCGAACCCATAGAAGTTTTTTCTGAATTTGAAAACTTAATTGCTCACGGATATTCTGTAAAAGTAAGATTTAATAAAAATAAAAAATAAATAGAAATAATAAAAGAGGTAGATTTAAGGGTATTGACATGAAAATCAAACAATGGATTTTAAATATGCCTGAATATATTCCAGGCAGAACTATAGAAGAAATAAAAAGGCAGTACAATTTAAAAGAAGTCAACAAGATGGCTTCTAATGAAAATTTATATGGTCCTGCTCCCGGGGTTCTGGAAGAAATCCACAAAAGCTTGAACGATATAAAATATTATCCTGACGGCGAGAGCAGGGAGGTAAGACAAAAAATCAGTGAGAAATATAATATTAGTATTGATTCTGTAATTATGGGAAGCGGAATAGATCAGATTATCGAAATGATATGTGACAGTTTTATTGAGTCTGGAGAAAATATCATAGTTGCAGACCCGGCTTTTTTAATTTACGAAAAATCAGCTTTAAAATGCAATGGAAATGTGATTAAAATTCCCTTAAAGGATTTCAGGCAGGACATAGAAAGAATGGTGGATTCTGTAAATAGCAAAACAAGAATTTTGTTCATTACCAACCCTCATAACCCTACCGGAACAAAAATAGACAGGCAGGAATTTGATTATATGATGGAAAATATCAGAGATGATGTTATGGTTGTTATGGATGAAGCTTACGGTGAATATATGAATAATGAGGAGAGAATTGATACTATCAAATACCTTTCCAGATATAATAATCTTATAATTTTAAGAACATTTTCAAAAATTTATGGGATGGCTGGATTAAGAGCTGGATATGGAATATCCAATCCTTTAATTATTTCTATATTAAACAAAATAAGGCTTCCTTTTAATGTTAACCTTGTTGCACAAAAAGCCGCAGTCATAGCGCTGGAAAATGAATCTTATATAAATAAAATAGGAAGCGAAGTAAGAGAAGAGAAGGAAAGATTTTACAGAATTCTGGAAGAAAATAGAATAGATTTTATAAGATCATATGCGAATTTTATATTAATTAGTACCGGTAGAAAAAGCGATATTATTGTTGAAGAGTTATTAAAGGCAGGTTTTATAGTAAGGCCGGGTAAAAACCTGGGAGTATCAGGATATATAAGAGTGACAATAGCTCTACCGGAAATAAATAAAAAGTTTCTTGAAACTTTTGTGAGGATATTTAATAGTACATATAAAAATCAGGATATATTATAAAGTATTATAAAGGCAGACTCTACTACCATATCGGGTGAAATAAATCCATTTTAATGTAGAAAGTATGTATCTTTTGTTTTATAATTAGCTGGTAATTATTAATTATTAAAAGAGGAGAAAAAAATGGCAAAGGTTGTTCTAAAAGACCTTACAAAAAAATTTGAGAATGTAGTTGCAGTAAACAATATGAACAGTGTAATTGAGGACAGGGAATTTGTGGTTCTGGTCGGACCGTCAGGGTGTGGCAAAACTACGACACTGCGCATGGTCGCAGGTCTGGAAGATCCAACGGAAGGTGAAATTTACATTGGAGACAGGCTTGTCAATGGCGTTGCCCCTAAAGATAGGGACATAGCCATGGTTTTTCAGAATTACGCTCTTTACCCCCACTTTGATGTTTATAACAATATGGCATTTGGATTAAAGTTAAGGAAAACTCCGAAAGCAGAAATTGAAAAAAGAGTCATGGAAGCAGCAAAAATATTAAAGATTGAAGATCTGCTTAAAAGAAAGCCCAAACAACTGTCAGGCGGGCAGAGACAGAGAGTAGCTCTGGGTAGAGCTATTGTAAGAGACCCAAAGGTGTTTTTAATGGATGAGCCGCTGTCTAACCTCGATGCAAAATTAAGAGTTCAGATGAGAACAGAAATTGCAAAACTCCACGAGAGACTTAATGCTACTATAGTTTATGTTACCCATGACCAAACTGAAGCGATGACTATGGCCGATAAGATAATTATTATGAAGGATGGGGTCGTTCAGCAGACAGGAAAACCACAGGAAGTGTATGATAATCCTGTTAATATGTTTGTAGCAGGATTTATAGGGAGCCCGGCAATGAATTTTTTAGATGCTACTATAACCGACCGGTTAACCTTTAAGGGCGGAATATTTGAACTTGAAACAACTGACAGGATTAAAAAAGCAATAAAAGACAATAACCTTGTAGGGAAAGAGGTTGTAATAGGAATCAGACCCGAAGATCTGGAAGATAGTAATTTTGTGCAGAATGTATCAAGTGGTAATACAATTACTGCAAATGTTGAGGTCACTGAACCTATGGGTGCTGAAATATATCTATACATAGACATTGAAGGAGTTCTTG
>JAQVHC010000034.1 GCA_028696435.1 Actinomycetota bacterium
ATTTTACAACGAGAAATTTATGTAGTCAAGTAGAGAATTGACTTCCGTAAATTATTTGTTTGCATGCTTTCTTTATAATATTTTTCAATATTTTTTTATAAAAAATATATTATTAAATGATTATAAAATACTGGTTATAAACTCATTATCATACTGGTTAAATAATCTTTATTTATAAAAAAGTAATAAACATGCAATAAACATGCAATAATTATATTATATTGTGCTTTACTTTTTCTTTTTATAAAATTGAGGAAATAAAACTTTTATGTTATAAATTAAGGAACTATCATGGAAGGGAAATAATGGCAGAGAAAATTGGGGAAACAGTAATAGTACAGATATCTGATATTCATGTAGGAGAAGTGCATTTTGTGCCAAGCTTGCTTACCAGGTGCATTGATGAAATAAATGAACTCGGGCCTGATATAGTTATAATAACTGGAGACCTTACTGCCAATGGTTTCCGGATGGAGTATGATACCGTAAAGAATTACCTCTCACCTATAAAATGCAAAAATATTATTGTTCAACTGGGAAATCATGATTCCAGGAATGTAGGATATATACATTTTGAAGATATTTTTGGAGATAGATATATTTCATTCAATGACAACAGAGTAGCTATTGTTGCTGCTGATTCGACCGAGCCAGATATTGATAATGGACAGATAGGAAGAGAGCATTATGAATGGATTAAAAATGAGTTCAGTAAATGCAGCGAAGATACTTTTAAAATATTTGCCATGCACCATCATCTGGTATCAATTCCTAATACAGGCAGGGAAAGAAATATTGTAAATGATGCAGGTGATGTTTTAGAAACAATAGTGGATGCCGGAGTTGATATGGTTCTCTGTGGACATAAACACGTTCCATATTTATGGAGGGTAGAGGATATGCTTTTAGTAACAGCAGGAACAGTTTCCTGCTTAAGACTGAGAGGAAAGATTGAGCCAAGTTATAATATTATCTATGTCAGGGATAAAGAAATAGATATATACAGAAGGTCACCTTTTGATAAGATTGAAAAAATAGTGGGCGTAGAGAGAAAGGAGAAAAAGAGTAAACTCTGTGATAAATTTATTAAAGAGAAAAAGCAATAAGGATAAAGACCTTGTTGCATTGATTGATGGGGAGCATTATCCCCAGGTAACCCGTGATGCAATTTCGGAACTTAAAAGAATCTATAAAGGTAATTTTAAAGGTATAATTTTTCTTGGGGGAACAGAAAAATTATCAATCAAAAATATTGAAGGGTTTTTTGGCGACAGAGTTTATATGATTTCAAACATTGATACCGATTTTAAAAAAGCCCTCGCTTATTTTAAGCCTGATATTGCCTATGACCTGAGTGATGAGCCGGTAGTAAATTATATTAACAGAATGAAAATAGCTTCATATTGTCTTGCCAGTAAATGCAGTTATATGGGTCCGGATTTTTTATTTTCTTATGAGGAAAAAAATATTCACTGTAAAAAACCAACTTTGTCTATTATAGGTACGGGAAAAAGAATAGGAAAAACTGCAATTAGTTCTTATGTATCGAAAATATTTACAGACGAGGGCATCAATGTATGTGTGATAGCAATGGGCAGGGGTGGTCCTCGTGAACCGCAGGTAATAAGAGGCGATAGAATTGATATCACATCCGAGTACTTACTTGATATTAATAGCAGGGGTATGCATGCAAGCTCTGATTATATAGAAGATGCTCTTACTAGCAGAGTAACTACAGTTGGTTGCAGAAGGTGCGGAGGAGGATTTGGAGGAAAAATTTTTATGTCAAATGTAAAGGAAGGTATAAAAATTGCAGAAAAATTAAATCCCGACCTTGTAATAGTTGAGGGAAGTGGTGCTTCAATTCCGGATGTGGAAACGGATTCATGTATTTGTGTGATAAGTGCAGCCCAGAGCTGGGAAAACATAGTTGGTTATCTGGGTATATACAGGATAATATCTGCAAATTTAATAATATTAACCCAGTGTGAGGAACCTGCAGCGGATGGTGATAAAATAAATTTTCTTGAAGATAGGGTAAGAGAGATAAATCCGTGTGCTCCTATAATAAAAACAATTTTCAGACCCCAGCCTTTAGCTGATATAAGGGGGAAGAGGATATTTATGGCTATGACTGCAAGTACAGATATTGAACAAAAAATTAAAGAGTACATGGAGAATAATTTCAAATGCAGAATTCAAAAAATAAGTTTTAATTTAAGCAATAGAGAGAAACTAAAAATGGACCTCGAAAAAAACAGAGATTACGAAACTATATTGACGGAACTAAAGGCAGCTTCCGTTGATATTTTGACAGATTATGCACATAAAAATAAAAAAGAAGTGGTATATATGAATAATGCTCCTGTTATACTGGAAGGCGAAGATATTTTAAAGAAAGAATTAAAAAAACTATTCCAGAAGGAGAAAAAAAATAATGGATCCAAATACAAATAAAAATAAGACTGATTCCAGTGTTGTGATGATTTCTGATAAAAAAAGTGGGCTCCCTTTCTCAAAAGGAATACTTGCCTCATCTATTTCAGTAACCGGACTTGATACTCTGACTGCGTATAAAATTGCCAGTGAAATACAGGAATATTTCATTGAAAATAAAATTTATTCTCTGCCACTGAGCGAGTTAAGGGCTATAGCATTCAGGTTTGTAAAAGAAAGAGCCGGTCTTGAATATGCTGAAAGATATCTTCTCTGGCAGTCTGTGGGCAAACTTGAAAAGCCAATCATAATACTTATCGGTGGCTCAACCGGTGTGGGAAAATCTACTATTGCCACTATAGTTGCCAGTAGATTAAATATAACGAGAGTAACTTCTACAGATGCTATTAGAGAAGTTATGAGGGCGTCAGTATCTGACAAATTAATCAGGCCTCTCAGAGGTTCTTCCTATAATGCATACAAAAACTTAACTCTCCCTCCTTCAGGGGTAGAACCGGTTATACTTGGTTTCAGAGAACAGGCGCTGGCAGTATGTGTGGGGGTAGACGCTATTATAAAGAGAAATATTGAAGAAAAATCGGACACTGTAATAGAAGGTGCTCATGTGGTTCCTGGCTATCTTAACCTTGAGGATTATTCATCCGGGGCAATAATACAGGAAATAGTTATATCTGTGCCGGATAAAAATATACATAAAGAGCACTTTACCAAAAGAACTATAGAAACTCAGGGTTCAAGGCCGATGAGTAAATATATAAAACACCTTGACAAAATTGTCATGATTCAGAATTATATAGAAAAACTTGCAAGAGAGAATGACGTTCCGATAATTGAAAATTATAATCTTGATAATGTGGTAAATGAAATACTTGAATTAATTCTCCAGAGGGTAAAAAATGAGTTTAGTAAAGTAGGCCCCGAATATACAAAAATTAGTTGACAGGTATGTAGAAGCACAGTATCCATCAAAATCCTTAAAAGGATGGTTGTAAAAAATAAGAAGAGTTTACGTAATTAGTACCCACTGGTCTGTATAGAAAATTTTTTAGAAATTTTGTTTTCTCCATTTAAATAGACTTTTACAATATAATTTCCATCGGCATAAATACCATTTCTTTTTATAAGTGCAACCACTATTTTCCCGGAACCACTTCCTTCAGGTTTTATAGTATTTTCCTGAATTATTTCAGAAACACTATTTTTAGTTTTTTCCCATTTAACGTTTAGTTCGTCATCAACTGCAAGGTTTTTTACTTTAATTATAAGATATATATCAGGACCATCGCTTTTAAAGCTATAATCATCGTTCTGCAGGAATTCGCTAAAATCAGAATCTTTATTATTGCTTAAGTGGATATTTTCAATTTCAGGGTTCTTTTGTAGAGTAGTTGTCAGGACTATTATTATAAGAACTGTAAGAATAAGTATAATGATTATATCTCTTTTTTTCATGCCATCAAAGAATAGAGAATCAAAATTAAAATTTACTATAAAAGTATTTTCTTATATTAGTCAAAAAATAGCCACAAAATTATTAATAAAATGATTAAAATATTTGACTAAAATCCTTAATTAATATATATTTTCAAAATGATTTTATTAAGGAGGGGATTGGTATAAATGCCTATATATAGCTATAAATGTAAAAAATGTGGTAAGGTTTTTGATAAATTTCAAAAATTTAATGAGAACGACGGGAGCAATAAGACACAATGTATCTATTGCAATTCTGATGCTGTCAGAGTGTTTTCTCCTGTGGGAATAATTTTTAAGGGTTCTGGTTTTTATACTACAGATTATAAGTCAAATTCGATGAATCTGAGCAGCAGTAGTGTGATTGCAGATAAGGATAAAGAAGATAAAGAATTAAGCGATTCTGGAGTTAAAGCTCCCGGCAAAGAAGAGACCGGTAAAAAGGAATCTGACACTATTCAGGCTAAACCAGCCAAATAGTCTTATTATTAATAGTCCTGATTTTATTATAAATTTAATTTTTAATTAAATTTATAATAATCATACTTATTAATACATCTCTGGGTTTATATTTATAATAATCTGTAAAATAATTAGATTATTATCTTTTATTATTTTTAATTCTTTTCTTGTTATAGTTCATTTATACTATTTATCAGTATTGTATATTTTAAACTTAAGGCTTATTATTGAAACATTATTGAGAAACATTATTAAAATAGTTAATAAAATAATTATTAATATCAGATAAGTTTTTAGTAAATTTGTTATTAAAGTGCAGTGGCGTCCCGATGGTGTAAAAGTCCGACCTCACATAACCCGGGAGTAGCTGAAATAATAGATCTCTAGCTAACAGCAAAGTATAGTGTAAATTTTATTGGTTATACCTTTATTCTATGATAAAATTTTGCTATTGATAAAAAAATATAATAAAATTTTATTAATTTTATTTTAATGGATAAAAAGAATATGATAATAAAAAAAATAAGCATAGTTTCTCTATTTTTTCTATTCACTTGTTTTTTGATAATAACTCTATTTTTTTCATCATGTCTTCCTGCTGCTGATGAAACAGAAACTTCATCAGGCCAGAGTATAGTTGTACCTGCAGAATATGATAGTAAAACTGAAAAAAACACTAAAGAAAGTGAGCCAATAGAGCCGATAGAGGATCTCGAGAGTTTTCTGGAAACTAAAGGTTTTCTGGAGGTACTAAATAGTTTTTATTATCCAGATTCTGATATTATAAAAGTAGAACAGGAAGAAATAGATGGCAATTTATTTTATATTTTGATAGAAACAACAGATAATATTGAAAAAGTAAAAGAATTTTATAAAGATAAAAAAATTCAATCAATATGGAGCAGAGCAGTAATATATGAAGAAAGCGCAACTGATGTTGAAGATGAATTTCTTGAAGAAGAAAATGAACATATTCCTACCTATAAATTTACCTATAATAATAATGACAAAAATAAAGTTGTAAATGTTCTGATTAAAGGCCTTGAGAAAAGCAGGACCAGAATCATGATTATTTGCTGGGACCTTCAGTGATTGACGAATGGTAGACTCTGATATTCTAAAATCAAAAATCTATACGGTCAGTGAACTTAATCAGGAGATAAGAAAAAGTCTCGAAATGGGTTACCATGATATATGGCTGGAAGGAGAAGTAAGTAATTTTTATTTTCATGATAAGAAGCATATGTACTTTGATTTAAAGGATGAAAAATCCAAGATTAAAGTTGTGATGTTTCAGAACAGTAACAGAAATCTAATTTTTGATATTGAAGAAGGCCTTTACATTATCGTAAACGGTTATGTTTCTGTCTATGAAAAAAGAGGAGAGTATCAGATAGTAGCACTGGATGCACTCCCGGTAGGTAAAGGCGCATTGATTCTGGCATTTGAACAATTAAAGGCAAAATTAGAAAAGAAGGGTTATTTTGATAGCGCGCATAAAAAAAGTATACCGGCTCTGCCCGGGAAAATAGGTGTTGTTACTTCGGTAGATGGTGCAGTAATAAGAGATATCATTTTAGTCCTGGAGCACAGGTTTGAAAATTTTCATCTTATAGTAAGAGATGTTAATGTCCAGGGAATTACTTCAAGTAATGAAATTTGTGAAGCAATTGATGATTTATGTGAATATGGCGTAGATGTAATAATACTTGCAAGAGGTGGTGGTTCGCTGGAAGACCTGTGGGCTTTTAATACTGAAGAAGTAGCTGAAAAAATCTATAATTGTCCCATACCTTTAATTTCAGCAATTGGTCATGAAACAGATTATACCATATCTGATTTTGTAGCTGATAAGAGAGCAGCAACACCGTCGGTTGCAGGAGAACTGGTTATATTAAATAAAGACGAAGCTACTAAAAATTTAAAGATGATATTAAGAAGAATGAAAAGTCTGGTTAACTTCAGAATTAATATATTTAGAAAAGAATTAGTTTTTCTACTCAAGCGCAGAATCTTTATAAAACCAGAAACTATATTATATAGATTCAGGCAGAATGCCGGTGAACTGCACGCTGTTTTAAAAGAAAATATGAGAAAAATTATTAATACGCAGAAAGATAACCTAACTGGTTTATCCAGGATGATAGACGGAAAAAATATCTTAAATAAAATTTATAATTGTAGAACGTTAATTGAGAATATGAATATGAGAATGATTTCATATATTAAAAATTATACCAATATGAAAAAAAATGCTTTAAAATATATCCTGGAAAAAATACGTGAGAAAAATCCTGCTGCTGTACTGGAACGTGGGTTTGCTTTAGTATATGGAGCAGAGGAAGATAAAAATATCAAAAGTATCAAAGAAGTTGAAATTAATCAAAAAATAAAGGTACTTTTAAGAGATGGAATGCTTAATGTAAAAGTGCTGGATAAAATATATAAAAAGTTGAATCCGGGTTTTAAAAATGGAAATTGAAAAATTAAGCTTTGAGGAGTGTATTAAGAGATTAGAAGAAATTGTTAATGAACTTGAAGATGAAAATATATCTCTGGAAGATTCGATGAAGAAATTTGAGATGGGTATAAAACTTTCTTCTATCTGTCTTAATAAATTAAACGAAGCCGAGAAAAAAATAGAAGAATTGACCAGATCAGAAAATGGAAAGTTGATTACAAAAGAACTGAATCTGGAAAAAGAAAATTAAGATTTCTGCTAAATAAAATAAAAATAAAAAAATTAGTAGTTTATAAGGCTCAAATTGGACTTAAATCTATAAATTCTTATTTTTATCTGCCTGTCTATATATAGTGTTATATATAATAAGAAAATATAATATTTACTATATATAGTTACATAATACTATTAAATAAATAGTAAATTAATTAATCATAATTAAATTCATATTTTTTTGAATAATAGTTTACAAATTAATAATATTATGCTATCTTATTGGTGTAACGTGGGGAAAAGTGGTGATGTTGCCCTGTAAATTGAAAGTAAATGGGTAAAGAAGGGTAAGCAAATGTTTTTAGGCGAGCATTACAGAACAATTGATAATAAAGGAAGAATCTTTATCCCTGCAAAATTTAGAGAAGATTTAATAAAAGGCATTGTAATATCAAAGGGATTTGATGAAAAGTGCCTTTTTTTATTTTCAATGGAGGGCTGGAAAAGGCTGGAAGAAAAAATGATGGCTAACAAAATTGCTGAAAGAAATACCCAGCGCTTTTCTCGCTGGTTTTTCTCTTCGGCAAGTGAGGAATCAATGGATCAGCAGGGAAGAATAAGAATTCCCCAGAATTTAATAGAGCATGCTGAATTAAAAAAAGATGTTGTTCTGGTTGGTGTTCTGGACAGGGCAGAAATATGGGCAAAGGAAAACTGGCATGAATATTATAAAAAGGCTGATTCCCAGTTTATGGGAGATAAAGATTCATTTGAACAATTACGATTTTAAAAGAGTGTCATAAATGAATCAGGATGAAATTCATAAACCGGTTCTTTTAAAGGAGGTTTTATATTATTTAAATTTAAAAAAGGGCGATATTGTTTTTGATGGCACACTTGGCGGTGCTGGTCATACTGTAGAAATTATTAAAGCCGTTGCCCCCACAGGCAGAGTAATTGGAGTTGATCTTCATAGTCAGGCTATAAGCACCGCCGCCAGTAAACTTAAAGAATTCTCCAGTATAGTAACCCTGGTAAATGATAATTTTGCGAATATAAAGGAAATTTTGAGGAGACTAAATATAAAAAGTGTCAATGGGATATTACTGGATTTAGGCTTGTCTTCTTTTCTGATTGAAAAATCAGGGAAGGGATTTAGTTACGTTAGAGATGAAAAGCTTGATATGAGATTTAGTGATAGCGGGATCAAAGCTTACGATGTTGTGAATGAATATTCACAGGAAAGGCTGGAGGAAATTTTCTTGAAGTATGGTGAAGAAAGGTGGGCCGGACGGATTGCCGAAAGTATTGTCAGTTATAGAAAGAGCAAGGATATTGAAACAACAGGGGAGCTAGTAGAAGTTATAAAGAGTGCAATACCTTACAAATTCAGGAATTATAGAAAAGGCCATCCTGCTAAAAGAATATTTCAGGCAATCAGAATAGAAGTAAATAAAGAACTGGATAATTTGAAAAAGGCAATTGAAGATGGTTTTGAAGTATTGGAGAGTGGTGGGAGAATGGTTGTGATATCGTATCATTCACTTGAAGATCGGATGGTAAAAAACGAATTTTTACAGTTCGAGGGTATCTGCACCTGTCCTCCTGACCTTCCCGTGTGTAAGTGTGGCAGGAAAAAAAGAGCAACAGTTATTACCAGAAAAGCAGTCAAACCAGAACCCGGAGAGATAGAAGCAAATCCACGGTCAAAGAGTGCAAGAATGAGGGTCCTGGAAAAATTATAAATTTGTAATGATTATAAAGATTTATAGGAGTAGTAAATTTTTATTTTATTAATTTAAATTAAATAAGATTTAAAATGAATGTAAGACTGGCAGAAAAACAGGATATTTATAGAAGAGAAAAACAGCCGATTTTATATCTGGTTAAAAAAGAAGATGAAGGTGGTGTAAAAGAAAATATTGTGTACAGCCATAATGCTCTCTTCTATATATTGGTTATGGTAATAATTTTTGCATGTCTTGGGATTCTTTTAAATATCGGGCTGAAAATACAGAGCATAAATTATCAGAAGGAAATATATCAACTAACTGAAATGATTTCACTGGAGAACGAAAGAAGTGATCGTCTGCAGCTAAAAATATCTGAGCTAAAATCACCATCAAGAATTATAGAAATTGCGGAAAACGATCTGGATATGGAAATATCTGATGATTCTAGAATAATTGAAATTTCAAATGAGGGACTTGAGAATAATGAAAATATATATAATTATATTTCCAAAAATACAGATAATGCTGCCAGAGATTACAAGGGCTTTCTCGGTACCATTTATTATATACAGGATATAGTAAATGTAGTATCTGAGAGTGTGTTGACATTTTTTATTCCCTGATTAATATTATGTTAGCCTGAAATGCTTAATAATAATAATAACAAAAAGGTAAACAGGAAAAGGATATATTTCCTGTTTATTTTATTTTTAGTAGCTTTTTTTCTGATTATCTACAGACTGATCTCTATTCAGTATTTAAATGCATCAGAGTATAAAAACTATGCTGAATATCAGCATACCGGCGAATTTACTATCATTTCAAAAAGAGGGAAAATACTGGATAGAAACGGTGTAGAACTTGCAGTAAGCTTAAATGAAAAAACAGTTTATGCAAATCCAAAATTAGTTGTTGATTCTGAATATGAAGCCGGTGTACTTGCTGAAATACTGGGTATAGATGAAAGCGAAGTAAGGGAAAAGTTAGATAATAAAGATCTTGGATTTGTCTATATACAGAGAAAAATTTCTACAGAAAAAGCCGAAGAAATTTCCAGACATAATCTTCCGGGAATATATATTCAGGATGAGTCAAAAAGGTACTATCCACTAAATGATATTGCAGCCCCGGTAATCGGGTTTACTGGAATTGATAATAATGGACTTTCCGGAATCGAGCTTCAGTATGAAAAGGTGCTGAGAGGTGTTGATATAAAGGTTACTGCTGAAAAGGATGTTTTTGGCAATATAATTCCTGTTGAAGATAGCCAGTATGGTGAACCAATTAACGGTAAAGATGTAGTTCTAACGATTGATTCCCAGATACAATATATGGTCCAGAAAAAGCTGGAAGAATTGACATCTGAATATGATGCCCTGAGGGCAATTTGTATAGTAATGAATCCAGAGAATGGTGAAATTTATTCAATGGCGTCATATCCGGGCTTTGACTTAAATAAATATGATGAAGCTGACCCTGAATTATATAAGATAGAGGGAATATCTTTTACATATGAGCCAGGCTCGACCTTTAAAATAGTAAATGTTTCTACAGCACTGGAGAATAACACAGTCAGTAAATCCCAGTCTTTTGATCTCCCCCCTTCAATAAAAGTCGGTGATAGGGTAATAAGGGAGATATCAAGAACATATAATGTTACTTACACAACTGAAGAAATAATAAAACACTCAAGCAATGTAGGAGCTGTTACTATTGCTCTTAGTATGGGGGAGAAAATGTTCTGGGAGGGAATAAAAAATTTTGGATTTGGAGAAATAACCGGTATAGAATTACCGGGTGAGGAAAAGGGGTTATTTTATGATTATAAGACCTGGCCGGCTTCAACCATAGGGGCACTTGCTATAGGTCAGAGCATCTCTGTGACCCCGCTTCAACTACTGAGGGCAACATGTGCAATTGCAAACGGCGGTTATCTTATTACTCCCTCTATTGTAAAGGAGGTGGAATTATTGGAAAATGAGGATGATAATTTACAGTTAGATGACAGAAGCAGAATTATCAGTAAGGAAACAGCTGATTCAGTTAAAGATATGATGCTTGCTGTTGTAGATGGGGGAACGGGAACGAGAGCACAGATAGAGGGCGTAAAGGTCTGTGGGAAAACAGGTACTGCGGAAAAAGCAAATAAAGATGGGGTTGGATATAGTGAAGGAAGACAGATAGTTTCTTTTGTAGGTTTTGCTCCATATGAAAACCCGCAGGTAGCAGTAATTGTTGTGGTAGATGAACCACAGGGTGGAGAAAGCGGGATATGGGGCGGAACTATAGCTGCTCCTGCATTCAGGGATATAATGGATTTTTCATTAAAAAGATTAAAGATAAATTAAAGAATTAAAAGCTATCGTATAAAATATTTGATTATAAAATGAAACTACAGAATTTATTGGAAAAAATAAACTGCACAGAAATTTATGGAG
This sequence comes from Actinomycetota bacterium, assembly GCA_028696435.1. Classification (GTDB taxonomy): domain Bacteria; phylum Actinomycetota; class Humimicrobiia; order Humimicrobiales; family Humimicrobiaceae; genus JAQVEM01. The sequence continues at coordinate 11,238 of JAQVHC010000034.1, forward strand.
ACGTTGATATCGAAATTAAAAATATCTTCATAAACTCAAAAAAAGCAGGGAAGGGCAGTCTGTTTGTGGCAATTGAAGGATTTAAGTGTGATGGCCATTCTTTTATAGGAGAGGCAGTATCGGCCGGAGCCTCTGCAGTAGTAGTACAGAAGAGAGTAGATGCACCTTCGCATACTACACAGGTTGTAGTTGATGATACTAGAAAAGCACTACCGTTATTGTGCAGAAATTTTTACAATAATCCAACTGCTTCATTTAAATTAATTGGTGTTACCGGGACCAATGGAAAAACTACAACAAGCTACCTGATTGATTCTATTTTAAGAACTGCTGGAATAAAAACTTCACTGATTACAACTGTTGAATCTTTTCTGGGTAGCAGGGAAGTTTTTTTTGAGCGTACCACTCCAGAATCACTTGATCTGAATATATTTTTTGATAAAAGCAGGCAGGAAAAAGTTAGTGCTGCATGCATGGAAGTGTCTTCTCATTCAATAGATTTACACAGAGTTGATTATCTTGATTTTAATTATTTTGTGTTTACCAATCTCTCACAGGACCACCTGGATTATCATAAAAATATGGAAAACTATTTTAGTGCAAAAAAGAAATTGTTTTTAAAAAATAACAGAGATATATATGGTGGTGAAAAAGCGGTTATTAATGTAGATGATAGTTATGGAAAAGAGATTTTGAAAGTTACAGATTTAAAAAAAATATCTTATTCAATTGAGTCAAATAATGCAGATATATGGCCTTCTGATATTGATAATTCTATTTCCGGCATCAGAATGACTGTGAATACAGGAGATGGGAAAAAGATGGATGTCTCGTCTCCATTGTGTGGATATTTTAATATATATAATATCCTGGCGGCTATAGGTGTGTGTTTAGATATGGG
>JAQVHC010000141.1 GCA_028696435.1 Actinomycetota bacterium
CGCAAAGGTAAGCCAGAAAAGGGAAGTTAATGTAGCTATTTCAAACTCAATGGGTTTTGGCGGCCACAATGTGACGCTTGGTTTTAAAAAGTATCTATAAACTCTATACATAAACTCTAAAAATATGACAGAAGACATGGGAAAGTTTAAATGTAAAAGTTGCAGTAAAGAAATGGAAAATGAGATTTTTGTGTTAAATATGTGGGTCTGTCCTTATTGCAATTATCATCACTCGATAAACGCCGGGGATAGGTTGCGGATTACTGTAGACGAAAACAGTTTTGTTGAAATTGGTAAAAACATTGATTCAATCGATTTTTTAAATTTTTATGATACCAGAGCATACAGCACAAGACTTAAAGAAGCGAAATTAAAAACAGGGATGGATGAAGCAATTATGGTTGGTGAAGCAAAAATAGAAGGCATTGACGTGGCTATAGGCATTATGAATTTTGGATTTATGGGTGGAAGCATGGGAAGTGTAGTAGGAGAAAAGATAAAAATTCTATCAGACTGCAGCATAGAGAAAAAAATCCCTCTTGTTGTATTCTGTGCATCCGGAGGGGCAAGGATGCAGGAAGGTGCTATATCACTTATGCAGATGGCAAAAACTGTATCATGTATAAACAGAGTAAAAGAGAATAGAATTCCATATATTTCTGTTATCACTAATCCAACCTCGGGTGGTGTTAGTGCCAGTTTCGCTACTCTGGCAGATATAATAATAGCAGAACCAAATTCACTTTTCTGTTTTGCCGGACCAAGGGTTATAAAACAAACTATAAAAAAGAACCCGCCATCTGATTTTGGTTCTGCAGAAAGAAATTTAATAAATGGTCAGATAGATATGATTGTAAATAGAAGTGATTTAAAAAAAATACTGACCAGTATACTGGAGCTTTTCAGATAATATTATGATGTCAAATAAAATTTAATGGATATTTAAGTGGTAGTATGGTCAATTTAAAAAAACTGCAGGATGTTCCAAAAACCTATGTTAAGGAAGTTTTAGGGGAACTTTCGAGACTTGAAAAATTAAAAAAAATCCCCTTTTTTACCGGAATACATTTTAAAGATGCGGAAAGAGAATTAATCCGTAAGATAGAAAATTACAAAAAGATTGGTAAAGATGCTGAAAGGGTCTGGAAGATTATAGAGCTTTCGAGAAATGAGAAACGACCACAGTGCAGGGATTATATAAATGGTATCTTTAAAAATTTTGTAAACCTGAGCGGAGATAGGCTGGGCGGTGAGGACAGGTCAATTATTGCAGGTCTGGGTAAGATTGACGGGAAAACTGTTGCTGTAATAGGACATAATAAGGGTAAAGATATAAAGGAGAGAATGGAATATAATTTTGGCATGAGTACACCTTATGGATACAGAAAGTCACAGCGGATTATGGAGCTGGCCAATAGATTCGGATTTCCAATAATAACATTTGTAGATACGCCCGGTGCATACCCTGCTATTGAGGCTGAAGATAATGGACAGGCGGCAGCGATTGCAAAAAGTATTTCAGTGATGCTTGAAGTAAAAGTTCCGGTTATTTCTATTCTAATAGGTGAAGGCGGAAGTGGAGGGGCGCTGGCACTTGCTGTCGGAAATGAAGTTTACATGCTTGAAAATTCAACATATTCTGTTATTTCTCCTGAAGGCTGTGCAGCAATCCTGTGGAAAGATCCTGCTGGAACAAAATTGGCTGCAAGGGAGCTCCGGCTTACTTCAAGAGATCTTATGAAGCTTGGAGTAATAGATAAAGTTATTCCGGAACCGCTGGGAGGTGCGCAAAATGCACCTGAAAGAATGGTTAAGATAGTAAGAAAATACATTATAGATGCACTTCAGAAATATGAGGATATATCAGGAGAAGAATTAAAGTCTGCAAGAGCCTGTAAGTTCGAGTCAATGGGGTTTTTTAGCAAAGGATGATAAATTTTAACTTCCAACAAATAGAATAATTGTAGAATCCAGGGAAACATAGGTATAGGCTTCAGGGTCCTGTCCGATAACAAGGTCCTTCTGTACGGAATAATCAACTTTTATATAGTTTATTTCATATTTTAAATCCATTGAATCGAGCACTGGTATGACTGCATTTATACTCTGGGAAGTAAAATCAGGGATCTCAACCAGGGGTTCATTAGTTGAAATCATAAGCTTAACCAGACTGTTAGCTCTGACCTTTGAACCTGGAGATGGTATTATTTCCACAATTTTACCGGGTTCATTTATGTTACCTCCTTCTACTATTGGAATTCTTGAGCTTTTCACAATAAGTCCGAGGGATTGAAGTTGATTAAGACCGGTTATAAAGTCCTGATTTATTACATCTGGAATTTCAATAATTTCTTCTCCTTTGCTGACAACCAGGTTTATGGATTCTCCGGGTTTAATATTTTCATTAAATTGAGGTGACTGACCTATTACAATATTTTCTCTAAAAGTATCCGAAAATTTTTCTTTAATATTTCCTGTTGTAAGTCCATACTCTTCAAGTAATGACCTGGCATCTTCAAGATTAAGACCGATTAAATTAGGGGTTGGAATTGAAGTAATTTCCGGACCTTTACTGACGGTCACTTCAATTTCGCTGCCGGCGGAGATGTTTTCACCTGGTTCCGGATTCTGACTTATTATAAAACCTTCAGGGATTTCAGAATCGTAGGTTTCACCAGTTATTTTTAATTTAAGACCAGATGGGGATAAAATTTTATCTGCATTTTCAATGGGAATGTTTTCTATATAGGGTACCGACACTATACTGCTTGCAGTGTTTTTGTAGCTGTAATATTTGTAGCTATAAGTAATGGATAGGATCAG
>JAQVHC010000142.1 GCA_028696435.1 Actinomycetota bacterium
TTAGATATAACAAGAGCTGGCCTGGTTTTTCCGATTTCATGTCCTGCCACAGGTTCCAGGGATACAAGCCATATTTCTCCCCTTTTTGGATAATCTTTTGAATAATCTTTCAATCAGGCCACCTTTCAGTTGTGGCTTTCTCCCACTCCTTATTTATTTCTTTATCAGAGCTGTACTCTTTTTTGTATCCCTCAATAAGAAGATTATCCAGTTTTTCTTTTTTGTCCTTATTTATTTTTTCGACTATTGCTTCGGTGATAAATTTACTTTTATTTCCATAAACCTCTATCGCCTCAGCAACTTTTTCAGGTATAGTAATATTTAATCTTTTCATTTATTTAATCTTTTAATTTTATTTTTTCTAAATTAATTAACCAATTAATTATTATTTTTAATGCACCATTAATCCTCATAATTAACACTATGAATTATACACATTTATTTATGTATAATCAATACAGCATTTTAGGAAATTAATTCAAGATGATTAATTGCTGCTTTATATGAAAACAACGAAATAGACTTTCAGATACTTTTTTAGATGAGACAACAGGTACAGTAATTTATTCGATCCGATCTAGATTTTACGGAATATTTAAGGCCTGAAATTTAGCAGTAAAAACCACTTAACCTGTCCCGGGAAAGGGAGAGTAAATTAATTCCAGAAGTAACTGATTGCAGTATAACATATCTATTCCCTGCATTCTTTTACAGCACGGAAGGAAAGATATCCATACTTGTTTTCAATATTCCCAGGATGCACATAGCCATTGTAGCTTATAATATAAGCTTTTCCTTCTCCAGCAGGAGTTGCCGTCCAGTAATAGATAATCATAGAGTGCGGATCCCACAGAGGTGTTTCCTTATCAGGTGTAAGCTCATATTCAGGTCTTTCTTCTTCCTTTATCCATACACCACCGGCATTCTCGTTGTGAAGTATCTGGGAAGCTACAGCTTCCTCTACAGTCGGAAGTCGCCAGATATTAACCTCCTCATTAAGAAGTTTAGTCCCATCTTCATTAAGATGAGCACATATTTCCCTTGCTTCTTCATAGCTTACTCCGTCTTCAGGCCAGCCCGGACCTTTTGGTGCCCATATAAGACAGATACCACCACTGCCCTCAACTACCCTTGCTCCGTAATCTCCATCATCCACACGAGTGCTTATTTTTACTATTCCATATATACTTGTTATAAGGAGAATAAGTGCGGGTAGTCCTATTACCAGTGCATAAGCAAGCTTTCTCGGCTTTACTACTCCAAAGAAAAAAAGTAGACCAATTACAGCAAGGGGGATAATAATCATAGCCCACAGCGTATTGAAAGCAGCTCCTGAGAAAAATATTGCTGCCCCGGTACCCAGCGCCAGATTTAAAAATATAGATACTTTTGAAAAGCGAACACCTACAAAACCAATTAGCATAAATACAATAGCAATCATCCAGTACTGCGCCAGCATCATCACGATATTTTCCCATATGCTTTCGCTGTACCATCCCTCATAAAAGTTTTCTACTCCACCCCAGTACGCCCAGAAGGATGCAATTATGGTTACAATGGCTACAGCGGTCCATCCAAAAACAAGCTGCCTTTTGTTTATAGTATGCCCTTCAAGATTATGCTCCATGTCCTTAATTTAAATTATACTTTTTCAGTCTTTTACTCTGGTGCTGCTACATTATTAGAAAATAGCCCGGATAAAAACATAAAAAGCGTTATTAATAATAATAACAATAATAATTATAATGATAATGATAATAAATAATGATATCAATTAATAGTAATGGTAACATTAATAATAATTATAATGGTGATAAAAAAAGGAGACTTATCTTTTTCTAAATTTCAATCTTCTTTATACTGATAATAATTAAATCTATAATCATCATTAAATCATTGTTAAATAATTGTTAAATAATTATAGATTATACAAACTGTTTTCCAGCATTCATACATTCATTTATTTAGAATTTTAATTCTTTTATTTTCCCGTCCATCCTGTAAAATTATATTTAATAAAAATACCTTAAAAAAATGATAGTTACAGTACCACTGGATAACAACATAACACTTAGTAACAATACTGATAAAAAGAGAGCCGCGTTATCATCTGGCGCGCCGGAAGATTCTTAAAAATTATTAAAAATTATGAAAAATAAAATAAAGATTAATTTCTCGAAAATTTTATTATTTACTTTTATATTAAGTCTTCTTTTTTTAAGCCTTTTACTTCCATCATGTAAAAAAGAAGATTTCGAAGGTGCGGCATCATCTGAAGATAGGGCATCAACCCGGACGCCATTAATAGATGGAGCTCAATCAGAATCCAAATCTGACTCTAAATCAGCATCTGAGCCTGACTCCGGGCAAGCCTCCGGGCAAAACGCTCTTACACTGGAAGAGATGATTGGAAGAATGATTATTGTGGGTTTTAGAGGGACAGAAGTTAATGAATCATCAAAAATTATAAAGGACATAAATAGATATGGCATCGGTGGAGTTATACTTTATGATTATGATATGCCATCTGATAGTCCCACCAGAAATATCCTAAACCCACAGCAACTAAAAAAACTAACTGAAGACTTAAAAAAACTTACCCACACTGATTTACTCATAGCTATTGATGCGGAAGGAGGGGAAAGTTTGTATGTAAATAGATTAAAAGAAGAGTATGGTTTTATTAAAATAAAGAGCGCTCAGGAAATGGGGAAGGAAAGTCCTGAAAATACTTTTCTTGAAGCATCACTGCTGGGAGAGGAACTGAGTCAGCTCGGCATTAATCTAAATTTAGCGCC
>JAQVHC010000035.1:0-3701 GCA_028696435.1 Actinomycetota bacterium
TGGCAGCATTGAAGCAGAATGGGGTGGATGATGAAGATATTCAAACCCAATATTTCAGCATTTACCAAATGACAAAATGGGATGATGATAAAGATGAGGAAATTGTAATTGGCTACCAGGTAACTAACACAGTGGCTGCTAAGATAAGGGATATAGATAAGGTTGGTGCTATTATTGACGCTGCCGCCAAAGCTGGAGGAGATCTTGTTCGCATGCATGATATAAGTTTCTCTGTGGAAGACCCATCCACTTACTATAAGGATTTGAGGGGAGAGGCGATGGCTGATGCCGAAGCCAAAGCAAAACAACTGGCTGAGCTTGCGGGGGTCACTTTAGGTAAAGCAACCTATATCTCCGAGGGCATCCAAACTCCAGTTCCCAAATGGATAAAATCTGTGGCAGAAGAAATGGAACCTGCTGAAGAATACCCGACTTCAATTAGCCCTGGAGAAACCAAGATCAGTCTCACAGTTCAAGTAGCTTACAGTATTTTGCAATAAATTTTGATAAAAGATTTTATTACCGGGCAAAGCAAAGTTATAATATACAATCAGCAGCATTATTAGCAGAATATGAAACTAAAAACGAATGGCAAGATAAACCTAAAGAAGGCCGTTATGATTATAGATGTTACGGAGGCAGCACTGAACTTGTGCTGGCAAAATATGGAACTTATTAAATTATTTTTGTCTCCGTCTGCCTTAATTTGAATATTATATTTTTCAAAGAGCGAGGTGTAAACCTATCTTATTAATAGGACATATATAGTAAAGCTATTAAGAAAAATAAATTGTTAAGATGAATATTATTGACTTATTAACTGACAGGAGGAGCGTTAATGAAAAAATTAAAATATTTATTTATATTTTTAGCGCTGCTACTTGTAATTTCAATAGTACTTATTTCTGCTAAATATATTAGTAATAAAAATGTATCTACCGCATTAGATAAAGAAGAGTTACAAAGAGAGGAAGCAGATGAAAAATCTCCTGAGGTAATTACTGAATCTGAATATTTTGAAATGCCTGACGAGATAATTTTATATAATAAAGGTAAGCAAATAACTGTTAAGAAAAATACTGGGACATACAATAAAATTACCTACATCACAAATGAAAGGTTTAAAAAAGAAGATTGTGAGGTGGCAGCAGAAGAAATACTGGATGAGTTTATAGAAGATATTAAAAGTAATGAATTTGCTATAGAGTTTATATATAATAAAGAAATTAAAACTGTGTATTCGTGCTATGAACACCGCTATGAAAAGAATTATACAAAAATATTATTCCCCCTTCCTGATTTAAGAGTAATTTTTGGTCCAAATCAGAGTGGATATCATCAGGAGTACCAGGATGGCCCTTTAATTGTGTCAATCCAGCCGGAATCTGATTACCTTATAGAAATTATAAAAGAGGAATTTAGAAAACAGTAGATAAGAGACAACGTCAATATTGTTATTTTTATATTTTATGATATTATTTATCTTAACCTTAGTCAGAAGGCAACCTTTGTATAGACTATTTTTATAGACGAAAGAATATATAAATTAATCTGTACAAAAAGTCCCTGAGAAAAGTCTAAGGCTAAAGTCTCCCAGATGTTGAGTAGCCTAAAGCTATTAGCCATGGTAAAAAATAACTGGGAGATTTTTTTATTGGCTAATTTAATAAAATTCCCTTGCTATTTTGCTATATAATTCTTTTTTTCCGGCTATATCCTTTTTATATGTGATATAACAATTATCATTGACATTTTAAGCATTTTTTTAATTTTTAAAAGGCAGGATATAGAGCCTGCAGAGTTTGTAAACCGCTGCAATAATGGATAAGGAGGTATTAGCCTGGTTAAAATCGTGGCTCTGGTCACATTTGATAAAGGGGATTTTCTTTAGTGTGATAAAAACTTATAATAACAATATAATTTGTAGAAACGGAGTGATCATCTGAAGAATCCCAGCAGAGTTATAGAGATCATAAAGGATTTTAGTTGAAAATAAGGGAAGTAATAAAGATAATAAAGCAGGATGGCTGGTATCGGGTTGCACAAAAAGGAAGCCATCGGCAGTTTAAGCATCCGGATAAACCAGGAAGAGTAACAATAGCAGGCAGTCCCGGAGATGACATAGGGGCGGAACGCTAAACAGTATCCTTAAGCAAGCCGGAATTAAAAGAGAGGAAGAATAACAAATTGAAATATTTAATAATTATTGAAAAAGCAAATAATAACTACTCGGCATATTTGCCGGATGTCCCCGGATGCGTTGCTACAGGTAAGACCATAGAGGAAGTAAAAAAGAACCTTACTGAGGCTCTTACTATGCACCTGCATGGATTAAGTGAAGACGGCCAAAAATCTCCGGAGCCAAAAGCAAAAGCCGATTATGTGGCAATATCCTAAAAAATAGCAAACAAGTATAAAATTAGTTTCTTAATGTCACTTTATGGCTTTTGTTAAATCCATTTTAGTGTATAAAACCCTATAAACTTCAATTATTTTTCTCTGACCATATAGAAAACTACATAATTCTTGACCTGTAGTATGGAACTTATTAAATTATTTTTGTCTCTGCCTGCCTTAATTTAAATATGATATTTTTCGAATATATATAATAAAGTTATTGAGAAAAATAAATTGTTAAGATAAATATTATTATCTTATTATACGAGGAGGCCTATCATGAAAACCGCTAAGTTAAGGTTAATTACCACTATTCTTATTGTGGCTGTACTTATACTAACACCACTCTTATTAACAAATTGCACATCAAAAGAACAGGAAGGTATAGCGGAAGAAGAAGCCCCGGATGAGGAGGGTATAGTCCCGGGTAAAGAAGAAACCCCGGAAGAAGAAATTACCCCGGAAGAGTCAGATAGTTTAGTATCTTCAGTAGATAGTAATTTTATTTCTTCTAATACAGAGTTTGGATTTAATATATTTAAAGAGCTTGCTCTGGAAGATAAAGGTAAAAATATATTTATATCCCCACTATCAATTCTTTCAGCCCTTACAATGACATATAATGGTGCAGAGGGAGGTACTGCCTCAGCAATGGAAGAAGCACTAAAGTTTAATGGATTTGACTCCAGTAGTATAAATAAGAACTTTAGCAGTCTAATAAAAGGTATAAAAAGTGCAGATACTGATATAGAAATTGAAATAGCAAATTCTATCTGGTATAGACCTGGCTACGATGTTAGAGAGGAATTTATAGAAAAAAATAAAAAATACTTTGACTCTGAAGTTAGTGAAATAGATTTTTCTTCTCCAGATGCACCTCGTACCATAAATAGCTGGATAGAAGAAAAAACAAAAGGAAAAATTGATAAGATGATTGATAGGATACCTCCCGATGTAGTTATGTATCTAATAAATGCAATATATTTTAAAGGAGACTGGACATATCCCTTTGATGAAAACTTAACAGGCGAAGATAACTTTTATCTGGAAGATGGAACTACAAAGGAAGTTCCTATGATGTGGCAGAAGAAAGAATTTTCCTACTATGCTGAAGATAGCCTCTCAGCTATAAAGCTTCCATATGGAAAAGAGAAAATGTCTATGTATATAATTCTTCCTGGTAAAGGTATAAGTATTGATACAGTAGTTGAGTCTCTTAATGTAGATAAATGGAATAGTATAAAAGAATCATTTGCCACAAGAGAGGTTTCTCTAACCATGCCAAAATATAAAATGGAATATGG
>JAQVHC010000035.1:3801-11939 GCA_028696435.1 Actinomycetota bacterium
TTTAAAGAACCATAATTTTTTTACCGGGATGATAATTGATAATTTGTTTTAAGGCCTATAAAATAGGTTATAGGATTAATATAAATTTCAATTAATTTGCAATTAGCCAAAAATGGTAATTAAAAAATATACATACATTGACCATCTTTCAGATGTCGGCATTGAATTTTATGGAAATACGCTGGAGGAGCTATTTGAAAATGCAGCAGCCGGAATGTTTTCTATAATGTATGACCTCAAGACAGTTAAGCCTCTGCTTAAAAAGGAAGTCAGAATATCGGGGAAAGATATTAATTACGAGGATTTATTGATATTATGGCTGGAAAGGTTACTCTACCTGCATGAAGTCAACACTATTTTATTTTCGGATTTTAAAGTCAAAAAAATTGAAAAAAAAGAAAATGCTTTTATTCTTGAGGCTGAAATTTATGGAGAAAAAATAGATCTTTCCAGACATGAAATAGAAGTAGCTATTAAAGCTCCGACTTACCATGACCTGGAAATAAAGGAGAACGGAGAAGGGTATAGATGGAGAGGCCGTGTTATTTTTGATGTTTAATAAAGGGGTGAATTGGTAATGAATGATTATGATATTAAAAAAATAAGCGATTATAAGTGGGAAATAGAAAAAGATGAGGAGCTCGGGATGAGAGTTCCCGGAATAGTCTTTGCCGATAAAGAACTTCTTAATCATGCGGTCAGCGAAAACACCATAGAACAGGTAGTAAATGTAGCGACGCTTCCGGGAATTATAAAGGCTTCTTATGCAATGCCCGATATACATTACGGCTATGGATTTCCCATAGGGGGAGTTGCTGCTTTTGATATGGAAGAAGGTGTTATATCACCGGGTGGAGTTGGTTTTGATATATCCTGCGGGGTAAGAACGATGCGCACAGATTTGAGTGTGGATGATATTAAGGATAGACTGGAAGAATTAATGAGTCTTCTGTCATTTAACATCCCGAAAGGAGTGGGCAGTAAAGGAAAAATCAGACTCTCGAAGAGCCAGTTAACTGAATTAATGAAAGAAGGTGTTAACTGGGCAATTAGAAATGGTTATGGATGGGAAGAAGATAAATTTTTTATGGAGGAGAGGGGATGTATGGAAGGTGCGGTTCCTGATTATGTCAGCAGCACTGCTCTCAACAGAGGGCTGGATCAGATAGGAACTCTCGGGTCCGGAAATCATTTTCTGGAGATTCAGGCAGTTGATGAAATTTATGATAGTGAAGCAGCAGAAATTATGGGCTTAAAAAAAGACCAGGTGACAGTCATGATACATTCGGGTTCAAGGGGACTTGGTCATCAGGTATGCAGTGATTATCTGAAGGTTATGCAGGAAGCAGCTGCAAAATATGGAATAAAACTCCGTGACAGACAGCTTGCCTGTGCTCCTCTGAATTCTCCTGAAGGAAAGAGATATTACGGAGCGATGATCTGTGCTATTAATTATGCAATGGTAAACAGACATTGTCTTTCCCACTGGGTAAGGGAAGCATTTGAAAGGTTTTTTGGCAGGTCAGGGGAGAAACTGGGACTGAACACTATTTATGATGTATCACATAATATAGCAAAAATTGAAGAGCATTATATCAATGGAGGAACTGGTAAAGTCTGTGTGCACAGAAAGGGTGCTACAAGAGCATATCCTCCCGGACATAGAGATATACCGGAGAAATATAAAAAAATCGGTCAGCCTGTAATAATTCCGGGTGATATGGGACGCTATTCATATATACTTCTCGGGACAGAAGAGGCAATGACTGAAAGTTTTGGCTCTACTTGCCACGGAGCAGGCAGGCTTATGAGCAGGACTAAAGCAAAGAAAAGTATTCAGGGTAGTGAACTTAAAAAGAACCTGTTTGATAAAAAGGGAATTGTGGTTATGGCCGGAAGTATGTCAGGACTGGCAGAGGAAGCCCCACATGCCTATAAGGATGTAAGCAAAGTAGTGGATATAGCGCATAATGCTGGAATTTCTAAAAAGGCAGTAAGATTAAGACCTCTCGGTGTCCTGAAAGGATAATCAGTATTTAAAAACTTTATGCAGGGGCTGAAAAAGATAAGGCGACAGAACAGGCCAATTATCCTGAATGTTTTTGCCATAATATTTTTATAGTGGAATGCACATAATAAATAACATATTATAAATAAGTTGCATCCTTTACTGGCTGCGCATGCTTTGTCAGCTGTTTTTATTTAATTTTTACAAACAGATAAAAGTCAAAAGTGTGAATTATTTTTTTATCTGGTTTACTCTCTCCGGTAATATTGTCTATCAGAAATTTAACACTTACATTATCATTCTCATCTGTAAAAGTCATATCGGCAGCGGTTAAACTGTAAGGGTCAGAACTGGCAGTATTTTGTTTATTATAAATACTTTCCACATAATCATACATATTCTTTTTATAAATTTCCTTACCTTTACTATTAATTACAAGCTCAGGGCCTGTTATATCAAAGCTAACTGTAAGATCTTTATCTGTTTGCTGATTGCTGTTATAGCTGACTCCTTTTATATAGAAGAAATAGTCAAAATCTTTAATATCGATTGGAGCACTGAAAGGCTCGAGGAATCTATAAAAATAAACCTCTTCTTCTTCTTCGGTACCAGGATAGCTGATCTGATAAACCGGTTCAAAACCAAATGTATCTTCAAAATTAGAATTATCATAATTTTCCGGAAGATATTTTACTTTTTCAAGCCTATCAGTATTATCAAAATAAGAAATTATTTCTGTTATTTCTATCTTATCTGTAGTAGAAAGTTCGGTTTTTGCCCTGGCAATCTGGTTATTTTCTATCATATCGTACTTTGTAAGTATAGCCTCAAGTCTTTTATTCTGGCTGTATTCAGCAACTGAAAAAGAGCTCCAGGGGCCAACAACTGAAAGAACAGCAATGATTGCAAGTGATACTGGAAGTATAATATTGTTCGGGCTCTTTTTTAATGAATAATATATCATTATTGCAGCTATCCAGATTCCCATAATTAATACATAATAGCGATTTTCAGTAATACCATAGGCTGATATTCTTATTCCCATTGAAACAAACATCATAACAATTAAAGGCAGAATTAATTTCGAAAACCACGAAATAAAGTATTTTACCCATTTTACAGAATCTTTTAGAGGAGATACGAAAAAAAGTACAGCTGTACCTATTATCGAATACCAGAGTACGAGGTTTGTTACCACACCTTCAGGCCACTGGAGGGTTACCAGTATCTTTAAAAAATATATATAAAGTATCAGGGTATATATTGATAACATTGGAATTACAATATACAAAACAAGAATTTTTAAAATTGACGGGTAGTTGTTTTTATCAAGCTCCTCACCAGCTGCTGGAACACCCGCAAGGAAAAAACATACTCCAAAAGTTCCTGCCACTATAAAAAATGCATCCAAGTAAACCAATCCGGATGCATTAAATTCAAAAAGAAGTTTATCAATTGTGAATATTATTACACAGATACCTGCATATATAACCCCGGAATAAACTACTGTTATTATGAATCTGATAAATAGTTTTATGACATACATTTCAAAATTTCTTATCTTCGGCAGGTAAGGGATAAAAATAAAACAAAGATATAGAGCAATATTTATTGCTACGTATCGTGTCATTGAAACTGTATTAATTTCCTCTGGCAGTGTGAAATAATATAGTATAAGAAATGCAGCTCCTGCAAGACAGATCAAAGCCCTGAAATATGGCTTTATATTTTTAAATCTTTCGAAAAGAATTCCGATGCACGCAGAAAGTGGTATGGCCATTGCGAATATCATCTGCAGGTGTGTCAGCAGCGTTCTCGGGCTTTCGCTTATATTTTCCCAGTGCACCTGAAAAATTGCCATAATGGCAACAATTACTGAAAGGGCTATTGCAACGGGGAAACGCTTGATGCTGTTATATAGACTGGTTAAAAGTTTCTTGATGGAACTGGATATTGTCATAATTGACACTCCTTTTATTAAGTTAATTCTTATTAGTATTAAATTATACTAAAGTAGAAATGTAATCAAAAGAAGTATTTCGGAGGGTTTTTTGATTACTGGTTGATTATTGACTATAAGGTAATCATAATAAGGCAATAATCAGATAATTTCTCAAAAATTGCTCAAAAATTCTCTAAAAAATATTAAAAATCAAGCCGACTTTTTTGAATATTAGAATTTTTTATAAAAAATATGATATTTTTGAAAAAAATGATATAATTACCGCGAAAATTTTAAAAAACCCTGTTATTTTATTTTTTTTACTATTTTACTGATAGTGTGAGGTGATAATAATGAGTGATATAGATTTATTTACAGAATTTTCCCGTAAAGCGGGAGACGAAATTGATCTTAGAAATGTAAAGATAGATGATACTACATTGAGAGACGGTGAGCAGACTGCAGGTGTTGTGTTTGCAAATGATGAGAAAATACATATAGCAAAAATGCTGGATAAAGTAGGGGTCCATCAAATAGAAGCCGGGATACCAACAATGGGGGGAGATGAGAAAGAAGCAATTAAGAAGATTGCCTCTCTTGGTCTTAATTGCAGTATACTTGGATGGAATAGAGCTGTTAAATCTGATATAGATACATCGGTTGAATGTGGTGTTGACGCAGTAGCTATTTCTATATCTTCTTCTGATATACATATTGAGCACAAACTGCGTAAAAGCAGGGAATGGGTGCTTGAGAGTATAAAAACCTGTGTTGATTACGCTAAAGGATTTAATCTTTACGTTTCGGTAAATGCTGAAGATGCTTCACGTTCTGATATGGAGTTCCTTCTGTCTTTTGCAAGGGCTGCAAGGGATGCTGGAGCCGATAGACTGAGATATTGTGATACTCTGGGAATTCTTGACCCTTTTGAGACATTTATAAGAGTAAAAAACATAATTGATATTATCGGAATAGATATTGAAATGCATACCCATAATGATTTTGGAATGGCAATCGCCAATGCTATAGCAGGCGTTAAAGCTGGAGCAACTTATGTAAACACGACCATTAATGGTCTGGGTGAAAGAGCAGGTAATGCTGCATTTGAGGAGTTTGTCATGGCGCTCAAGCATATTGAGGGAGTGGATCTGGGATTTGACACCACTCTTTTGAGGTCACTGTCAGAATATGTTGCAAAAGCTTCAGGTAGAGTTCTTCCTGCGTGGAAACCGATTGTAGGTGGAAACCTGTTTGTTTATGAAGCCGAAAGCAAGGTATCGGGAATACTGGCCAATCCAGAGACTTATGAACTATTCAGCGAGGATGAAGTAGGACTGGAGCGAAAAATAATACTGGGGAAATATTCAGGTGTAAACAGTGTAATGTATAAGTTAAATACACTCGGTATTAAAGTCAATCAAAAAGAAGCAGAAGAGCTAACAGAAATAATAAGAAATAAAACAGTAGCGCTTAAAAGGGCTCTTTTTGATAGTGAAATTATAGAAACTTATCAGTCTTATAAAAGTAAAGCTGGCACAGGTAAGGTAGTGGTAATAGAGAAAAATGTCAGAGAAAAGGCCGCTAAAAAAAATAATGATGAAGAAGAGACCACTACTAAAGAAGCAAATACCGGTGAAGAGGCTGCCAGTACTGTTAAGAAAGGGGGAGAGTAATGGCCGGAGCAAAAAGCAAAAGATACGTAAATATAATTGATACTACTTTAAGGAATGGTGAGCAGACTGCAGGAGTAGTTTTTTCCAAACATGAAAAAATAAGAATAGCAAGGATGCTTGATGAAATAGGTATTCCGGAGATTGAGATTGGCACCCCGGCCCTGGGAGTTACTGAAAGGAATAAATTAAAGGAGATTTTAAAAGATGACTTTAATTCAAAATTGTTTGTTTATTGTGAGGCTGAACCGGTTAATATAGAATATGCGGTAGAATGCGGAGCAGAAAATGTAATTATTAATATTTCTACTTCAGATATACATATCAGGGATAAATACAAAAAGAATAGAACATGGGTTGTAAACAAGCTCAGAGAAACAATAAAAGCTGCGCACCAAAATGGATTAAACTTTATAGTAAGCGCTGAAGATGCTACACGAACTGACCTCGGGTTCTTATTGAAAATAATATCTCTTGCCAGCAAGAAGGGTGCATATAGATTTAGAATCTGCGATACTGTAAGTAAATTTGACCCGTTCAGGACATTTTTATTTATAAGCACTATTGTAAGCGCCACAGACATCCCGATAGAGATGTATAATCATAACGATTTTGGAATGGCGACTGCTAACGGAATAGCAGCAGTAAGAGGAGGAGCTTCGAGTCTTGTAGTCAGCGTTGGTGGACTGGGAGAAGGAACAGGAAATGCTGCAATGGAAGAAATTGTGATGGCTTTAAAATATCTCGAAAATATAGAACTGCCGATAGATACATCGAGATTCAGAGAAATTGCTGAATATGTGGCAAAGGCCTCATCGAGGGCAATTCCGGTATGGAAAGCAATTGTCGGCACAAATGTATTTGCCCATGAATCAGGTATACATGCTGATGGTGTTTTAAAAAATCCAAAAAATTATGAGGTTTTTAATCCGAGTGAGGTTGGATTAACAAGGCAGCTTGTTGTGGGAAAACATTCGGGTTCACATACAATTTCACATAAATTTAAAGAGTTTAATATAGACCTCACCGATAAACAGGCAAACGAAATACTGTCTATGGCAAGAGAAATGTCAGTAGACCTTAAAAGACCTCTTTTTGATAAGGAGCTAATGTATATTTACATGGAATACATGAAGAAAAATGAAGGGTTAGACGAAGGCCTGAACAATGAGTTAAATGAAGAACAGGGAAATAATGAGTAAGATTGGAGGCTTTATTGGCTGCTAAAACAATTTCAGAGAAAATAATAAGCGAACATGCTGGCAGGGAGCTCAGAGCAGGAGATATCGCAGTTGTTGATGTAGATATAGTAATGTCTCAGGATGGGACAGGCCCGCTTGCTGTAAGCCAGCTTAAAAAAATGGGCTTCAGCGGTGTAAAAAATCAAAAACAATCTATTTTCTTTATTGACCACGCATCCCCCAGTCCGAGAAAGGAGCTTTCAAATTCGCATATGGTTCTAAGGGATTTTGCCTCGCAGTCAGGCGCAATAATAAGTGAAGTTGGAAAAGGAGTCTGTCACCAGATTCTTGTTGAGTCATATGTGTGCCCGGGCAATATAGTAATAGGTGGAGATTCCCACACATGTACTTCAGGCGCGCTCGGGGCTTTTGCAACCGGAATGGGATCCACGGATATTGCAGTAGGGTATGCTCTTGCTAAAACATGGCTAATGGTCCCGCAGACAATAAAAGTAAATTTTAATGGGAATATAAATAAAGGTGTGTTTGCAAAAGATTTAATTATTTATTTAATAAGTAAAATCACTTCTGACGGCGCAACCTACAGAGCTCTTGAATTTGGTGGTGAGCTTTTAGAAAAGCTCACTATTGACGATAGGTTTACAATTTCAAATATGGCAGTTGAAGCCGGAGCAAAAACAGGTATTTTTCCTTCGGATAAAGTAACAATGGAGTATTTAAAAAGCCAGGGGCGCAGCAATTGTTTCAGGGAAATATATGCAGACGAAGGTGCGAACTATGAGCAGGTTATTGATATTAACTGCTCTGTTATTGAGCCAATGGTTTCCCAGCCCCATACAGTTGATAATGCACTGCCGGTGAGCTCGCTTGAAAAGATTAAGATAGACCAGGTATTTATCGGGACGTGCACAAATGGGAGGCTTGGCGACCTTAGAATAGCAGCCAGTATACTGAAGGGGAAGAAAGTAGCAGGCGGCGTAAGACTTATTGTAATACCGGCTTCAATGGATATATATATTAAGGCGATAAAAGAAGGTATTATTGAGACGCTTGTAGAAAGCGGGGCGATAGTCCTTGCTCCGGGCTGTGGCCCGTGCGTAGGGATACATCAGGGAATACTCGGCGATGGGGAAGTGTGCCTTTCGACCCAGAATAGAAATTTTAAGGGGAGAATGGGAAACCCTGATTCCTTTATTTATCTATCCTCTCCTGCAACTGCAGCATGGAGTTCAATTAAAGGTTATATAGCAGACCCGAGGGAGGTTTTAGGATAATGAATGATTACACTTGTAAATCTGATTCATCTAAAATTTTAA
>JAQVHC010000143.1 GCA_028696435.1 Actinomycetota bacterium
TTTAGAGTCTTAATTGTTTTGACTCTTGCCCTTCTTGAAATAAGTATCATTGAAGCTAATATAAAGAGTTCTCCTATAATGAAAATTTTCCAGTGATATTCCCAGGGTACAAAACCTGCGCTTATTGTCTTTAAGCTCTCACTATCAGATATTAAATCTAAATTAACAAAAATAAACTTAACATAATCCTGGATAAATGAAATAAAAATTATAAATGCTCCTCCAATAAGCAGACCCCATTCCGGTCCGGACAGGCGGTTAAGCTTATATCTACAGTAAAGGTTATATAACAACATAGATAGGACAATCATAGTTACAGAGCATATTACCGGGAATAGCACTGGAGAAGTCCATGGAACAGGAATTAAAAATAATAAATCCCAGGTCAGTATAGAGGGAGGCCAGTCCAGAGTTATTTTTAAAAATACATAATAGAAGATATCCCAGACTGCAAATACATATAAGAAATATGCAAATCTTTCTATGAACCTCTGCCCGCACAAAAGAGCAACACTAATTATTATAATAATCGTGGAAAATTCCCTGAAAATTTCAATCAAGTATATAAAATCAGACATTGTAGAAGATAAAGAAAATTGAAAACCCTGCGGGTAATAAAGCTGCCTCAGATATACAACTACCGCTGCTTCAATAAAAGCAAAAGATACGCTAAAGATTGAAAGATAAAAAAATTTTAAGATATGATTCTTTTTACTGTCTGCCATATAGCCATATAATTCATATTTCACTGTACCATTAATGTACAGATTTTATATTTTATACCATCATTGCGCTATCACATGCTATTATTGATACTCTCAATATTTATAATAATTTTAACATAAATATCTATTCCATAAAAAGAGCCTCGTTTTAACTGTATTTTTCTACTACAAATTCGAGAAACTCCCCGGGGGTCATTATTTTTACCGGCAGGTTTGCCTTCCTTATAGCCTCTGTTTTAAAATGCTTGCGGTCCAGAGTAATAAGAAAGCCGGCCTTACTTTCAATAGCACCGGCAAGCACGTGGCGATCCTTCGTGGAAATGATATTGTTATAGTTGTTTAGATTTTCTTTAGTTAGTGGCTCAATAACTTCTGGATTAAGTCTATCTAACTCTTTATAGAAGCGAAGCAAAGCTTCAGATGGCAACTTTTTCCTAATATTTATCTGTGCTTCAAGTAATATTTTCCGGCTTACAACAGCAGAAAAATGCAACCCACTGCAGATTTTTGAAACTAATGAAGAACCACCGCTTTTAGACCCGGCAGCAGCAATAAAAACAGAGGCATCCAGAAAAACTCTGGTCTTTTTATCAGCCATCATAGCTTCTCTTCGGTAAGAAGTCTTTTTATATTCCTGGCTGTTTTTTGATCTATTCTATCATCTTTTAAAAACTGTGAAATTTCTCTGTCAGTATATTCTCTTAGTTCATCCTCGCCAGCTTCCCTGACAACAGCAGGAGTAATTTCTATTTTATTTCCCTTTAAGGAAAGGGTCAAAATAGTGTCATCACCTATCCCGAGCTTCTTTCGAAATTCTATCGGAATAGTTATTTGCCCTCTCGGCAATGGTTTAACAATTTTAGTCATGGATTCTTTCTGGCCTGCCATCTT
Source organism: Actinomycetota bacterium (assembly GCA_028696435.1). Lineage (GTDB taxonomy): Bacteria > Actinomycetota > Humimicrobiia > Humimicrobiales > Humimicrobiaceae > JAQVEM01. Next base: position 1,617 of record JAQVHC010000143.1, read on the forward strand.
TAACACCCCCTCTGTATATTTTTAGTTTTCATATTTTCAGTAATTCATATTTATTGTAATACAGAAATTCTGATTGTCAATATTACGAATTGTTTTATTAGAAGTCTAAACGAAATAGTATTATTGCGCATGTAAAAATCTAAACGAAATTATTTTAAAAATTTAGATAGTTTAAGAGAATATGAGAATATATAAACAAAGTAAAATATTAAAAATAGCCTGAACACACAAAAAATATAATACTTCCCTATACAGTACTTTTTTAATAATGTTACTTTTATTAATCCCTCACAGGTTGTCTTTACTCCCCTATAACCTGCACAAATACTTCTCTTGAGCGTGGCCTGTTATCATGGTCTATAAGCACTACCTGCTGCCATGTCCCGAGAACAAGCTCTCCTCCAGCTAGCGGCAGAGTAATTCCGGGTCCCATTAATGTCGCCCTTATATGTGAAAATCCGTTGTCATCTCCCCAGGTCTGTGAATGACGCGTATGCTTTGTGCTCGGAACAATCTCCTCCAGCTGGTCACGAACATCTTCAACAAGAGCTGGCTCATATTCAATAGTTGAAACAGAAGCAGTAGAACCAACCACAGAAATGTTTACCAGCCCGTCCTTTATGCCAGACTTACTAATAACAGCCCGAACATCACCCGTAATATCCCTGATGTCAGAAAATCCTTTTGTAGATATAGTTATTTTTTTGCCGTATACCATAATTATTACCCCTTTTCGTATATCTGCTCGGCCAGCAACCGGTCAGTAAATTTTATTTATTTTTTTCTATATTCATAAGTCCATATATGATACTGTCTTCCAGAGCCTCCCAGCTTGCTTCGATTATGTTTTCCGAGACTCCTATAGTACCCCAGCTCTTCTTGCCATCCGATGATTCTATAAGAACCCTTACCACAGCTGCAGTACCTTTTTTCTCATCAAGCACCCTTACCTTAAAGTCAGTAAGCGTTATTTTTGAAAGCACAGGATAACGGCTCAGGATTGCTTTTCTTAAAGCTCTATCAAGAGCATTAACCGGACCGTTTCCCTCAGCGGTTTCAATTATCCTGTCTCCATTTATCTGCACCTTCACTGTAGCTTCGGAGAGCATACGACCATCTTCTTTTTTCTCATCCAGCACTCTAAAACTTTCCAGTTTAAAAAATTCCT
>JAQVHC010000036.1 GCA_028696435.1 Actinomycetota bacterium
AAATCTGCCTCGGTAATAAGATATGTAGATTTTATCGGGTTTTCCCCAAATCTAAGGTGTGATACAGTAAGCCCACCTGACTTCTTGGAATCATAAGCGAAATAACCCTGAGCATATAAATCTGTATTATCTCCAATTATTTTTATAGCATTTTTATTTGCGCCCACAGTTCCATCCGAGCCAAATCCCCAGAATTTACATCTAATTGTTCCTTCGGGAGTAGTTTCAATCTCTTCTTTAACATCAAGAGATGTATGGGTAACATCATCATTTATCCCTATAGTAAATCCGTTTTTGGGATTTGCTGATTTAAGGTTATCAAACACAGCTTTTATCTGGCCGGGAGTTGTATCTTTTGAGCCAAGGCCATATCTTCCACCAACAATAACAGGTTTATTATCAACTCCAAAAAATGCATTTTTAACATCTATATACAAAGGCTCGCCATTTGCACCGGGTTCCTTTGTTCTATCAAGAACAGCTATCTTCTTAACAGTTTTTGGTATGGAATTTAAAAAATGCTCTACAGAAAAAGGTCTGTAGAGATGTACTTTTACAACTCCAACCTTTTCTCCTGTTTTATTTAGATACTGGACTGTTTCGTCTATTGTATCAGTAACAGACCCCATGGCCACAATTACATGCTCTGCATCGCTGGCACCAGTATAATTAAATAATCCATATTCTCTTCCGGTTAATTTGCTTATTTCATCCATATATTCAGCAACTATCTGCGGAACTTTTTCGTAGAATCTGTTAGATGATTCTTTTGCCTGAAAAAATATATCGGGGTTCTGTGCAGTGCCCTTCGTAACCGGATGCTCTGGACTCAAGGCTCTCATTCTGAACTCCCTTAACGCATCCCAATCAAGAAGTTTCTTGAAATCATCATATTCAATTACTTCTATCTTTTGAATTTCATGGGAACTTCTGAATCCGTCAAAGAAATGCAGGAAAGGTACTCTTGATTTTATTGCGCTGAGATGTGCTACGCCTGCAAGGTCCATTATTTCCTGTATTGAACCGGAAGCCAGGAGCCCAAAACCAGTCTGTCTCACCGCCATAATATCTGAATGATCACCGAATATAGAAAGAGCATGTGCAGCTATAGCTCTTGCGCTTACATGAAATACGCCAGGAAGGAGCTCTCCCGAAATCTTATACATATTCGGAATCATCAGAAGTAAACCCTGCGATGCAGTAAAAGTTGAAGTGAGAGAACCTGCTGAAAGTGAACCGTGCACAGCTCCTGCTGCACCTGCTTCAGATTGAAGTTCACTTACGCTTACTACCTGACCGAACATATTCTTTTTCCCGTGGGCAGCCCATTCATCAACATATTCACCCATCGGGGATGACGGAGTAATTGGATAAATAGCTGCTACTTCAGTAAAAGCATATGCAACATATGCTGCAGCCATATTTCCGTCCATTGTTTTCATATTTTTCATAATAAATCTGCTCCTTTGTATTTAAATTTCCAGTATTTTTTATTTATCAGAACAAAACAAACCTGAAAAACACTTATTAGTTTTGCGTTCATCAAAATCAACTACTTTAAAATAAATCTGTATTATTTCAAAATAAAAATAAAATCACTGAATTATAGCATACTTAACCTATTTTTTTAATAAAACTGAATACATAAGATACATAAGACTTTATGGCTTAAAAATATCATAACTGCACCCTATTTTTAAATTTCTCTTCGTTCAGAAATCGCTCTCCCTATTGTTATCTCATCAGCATATTCCAGATTACCGCCGACTGGAAGGCCACTCGCAAGCCTTGTAATCTTTATTCCAAGAGGCTGTAATATTTTTTTTAGATACACTGTAGTGCTTTCACCTTCAACAGTCGGGTTTAATGCTATTATTATTTCATCAACATCATTTTTCTTCACTCGACTCAGTAACATTGGTATCCTGATTTCTGATGGTCCAATATTTTCTATAGGAGATAGCAATCCTCCGAGGACATGATACAGCCCCCTGTATTCACCTGTTTTTTCAATAATTGCTACATCACCTGCTTCCTCCACTATACATATTTTTTTTCTATCTCTGGACTCGTCCCTACAAATATAACAGACATCTTCTTCAGACAGACCGTAACACTGACTGCAGAATTTTACTTTTTCTTTCATTTCAACAATGCTGCGAGATAATTTTAAAATATCATCATCGGGAAGTTTGAGTAAAAAATAGGCAATTCTTCTTGCTGATTTAGGACCTATTCCTGGAAGTTTCTTAAATTCATTTATTAAATTTTCTATACTTTTAATATATAAAGCCATTTATAATTAAACTTCTCCTGGCTAATGTAAATAACTAAAATCCAGTTCTGGTTCGGTGATGAAAATTTTATAATAATTTATTGGCGTAACATCTTTAACCTTTAATCCTTTAATATCCCGGATTAAAACATTCCCGGTATATTAATTCCCCCGGTAAGTGCAGCCATTTTTCTTTTTGCTTCTTCTCTGGACTGCCTGATAGCATCATTAACTGCAACCATTACCATATCCTCAACCATTTCCATATCACTTGAATCGACCATTTCTTTATTGATTTTTATCTCAATAACTTCCTGCCCGCCATTAACTTTTACTTTTACGGCACCCCCACCTGCAGAAGCCTCGAATGTCATTCCCTTTAACTCTTTTTGTATTTCCTGTAATTTTTGCTGCATAATCCTGGCCTGTTTCATCATGTTCCCGTAATTAAAACCCAATTCTTACTCCTTTATGTTAAATTTTTTTTCAAAATAGCTAAAAATATCATCATCTTTGGATGCCCCATCGCCAGATGTCCTAACACTTTTCTGACTGTCACCAGTTTTTAAAATTTTATTGCTTAAGCTACTACCTGTGTTCGTAGATTGTTTCTTTATAGATTGTTTCTCTTTGTTTTCACGTCCTTTACCACTAATGGCTCCGGCTCCGGTCTCGCTTCCAGTACTGATGCCACTGTCTCCGGTTATTTTCATTTTATTTTTCATATCAGCAAGGTTGCTACTGGCTGGATCACTTTTTATATTGCTCTGATTTTCACTGGCTGAATTACTTTCTATGCTGACCCGGTTATCTCTGGTCCCGTTATTCTTCTTTTTAGTTTCGAATTCAATTCTAAAATTCTTGCCCGTTACTTCCTTTATTACATTTGATATTAAAACTATATTATTATTTTTATTCAGATTATCCCTGTGCCATTCTTTATTTTCATCCAGGCGGAAATATAACACGTTATTTTCTATTCTGTCTGGTTCAGCCTCAACAAACATACCATAAACTGATGCTTTTTCCTTTCTTAAATTCTGTATAATTTTTTCCATATTATCATTAATTAATTTAATCATACTGCTTTCTGCATTATCTTCTTTACTAATAGCATTATCACCTTTTATATTTGTCTCTTTACCTGTCTCTTTATCTGTCTCTTTCGGACGCTTACTGACTTTACTAATACCTTCACCTGATTTGTGAATACTGCGAACCTCAACCTCATTTACAATTTTATCAAGTTCGGCTGTATTGATTATATCAAAATCTTTATCTTCGCTTCCCGTATCATGCTTGCCTGCCTCATTTCCAGGGACATAAATATCCTGAAAATCATTTTCCACTGAATTAATTTTGTTAATCTCTTTTTTTAAAGATTCTATTTGCGCCTCTATTGCTGCTATTTCCCTTTCTCTCTTTATTTTATCCATTGCATTATAGTTAATGGCCTTAACCACAGTCGATTTGAAAAATACTTTTAACTGCTCACTCCATCTTGCCTGGTTAAGTAAATCAGTGAAAAGTTCCATATAAAATTCCATTTCCTCTTTCTGAAGCTCCTGTGCCTGACTTAAATATTTTTTCTTATAATCCTCACTTATGTTTAAAATTTCAAATGGATTAGGGTAATTCTTAATAACATAAAGGTCATAAAGATGATCCAGGAATTCAGATATAAATATTTTAAGATTCTGGTTACTTCCAATAATTTTATTTACAATAAGCAATCCCTCAGTCAAATTTTTTTTAATAAGAATATCGGTAAAATTAAATAACAGATCAAGGTCTGTAATACCCAGAAGAGATATTACGTCCCTGACCTCAATTTTATTACCACCAAATGCTGCAAGTTGCTCCAGTATACTATCTGCATCTCTCAAGCTCCCGTCTGCATATTTTGAAATCAGATTTATAGCAGAGTCGCTTATGGCAATATTTTCGTTTTCAGCAATATTGCGCAGCCTTATTTTTATTTTGTCTGCAGGTATAGGATAGAAATCAAACCTCTGACATCTTGATAATATTGTAGGAATTACTCTGTTTGGTTCCGTAGTTGCCATTATAAATATTACATGTTCGGGAGGCTCTTCAAGAATTTTAAGCAGCGCATTAAATGCTTCCGGTGTTAGCATATGGACTTCATCGATAATATAAACTTTTTTGCGCAGTACGTTTGGAAGATATTTTACTTTCTCTCTCAGTTCTCTTATTTCATCTATCCCGCGATTTGAAGCAGCATCGATTTCTACTACATCCACGCTTGAGCCATTAGATATGCTTACACAATTATCACATTTATTACAGGGGTCTGGTGTAACACCTTTTACACAGTTCAGCGCTTTTGCAAGGATGCGTGCGGTTGATGTCTTGCCAGTGCCTCTGGGACCGCAAAATATATAACAGTGAGATAACCTATTATTTGATATAGCATTTTTTATGGTTTTTATATTGTATTCCTGACCTATTATCTCATCAAAATTCTGGGGTCTCCATTTTCTATAAAACGATATATAACTCATATCAGTAAATTTTTCCTCTTATTTTATTATTGTTAATAATAACAACAGTCATAAAAATGCCAGTCATATGGCCGTGCCGCAGACTTCGATTTACAATAACAAGTGCTGCCAGTTCAGTTGGCTCCAGCCAGGTTTCCCTGTGGCACCCGGAGAATGCTACTTACCGCTGCTTCCTCTCGGACCTGACGGGGTTTGTAACCCTCCGCCGCACAGGACCCGACCTTCAACGCTACTTAAACAGGTGCTGTTCTCACTATTGGAAACCTCATGTCTGTTTATCGGTCTCACTGTAGCGGATTGTGAGTTACAGGGCACCGCTGGCTCCCCACCTTGCACGGCCAATTTGATTATATAAAATTAATAAAAAAAATAAAACCTGCTTTATATAGCACTCACCCTGAATAAGATAAGTTGAATAAGGCAAGAAGTATGATATCACTTCATATCACTCAATCTATCACCGGTCACAAAATTAAATAAATATTCATTGAAGATCTAATTTAATATAGTAAAATTAGTAAAATCTCTGCCGGGAAGGAATTATCTTAATTTTAAAGATAATATTTTAAGAAAGACATATTAAGAAAGAAATACAGAAAGAAATATAATAAAAAAGAAAATGAATAAAGAGAACATACAATTTAATAAATTACAGATATTACTTTCATCCAGCAGCCATTTTATTACTGATATATATCAGAGTTTTATTATTGGTCTCATACCAATTCTTGCTTTAAAATTTAACCTATCTCTTTTTAAAGTCGGACTCCTTACCGCTACCGGAACAATTGCAAATAGCCTTTTCTCACCTATTTTTGGCTATTTTTCGGATCGACATGGTTTAAAATATTACTTAATAGCAGGTCCACTTTTTACTTCTATTTTTTTAAGTCTTATTGGAATAATTCCTAACTATTACCTTTTACTGCTCTTTTTATTCCTCGGAAATTTGAGCATTGCTGCTTATCATCCTGCCAGCGCTGCTATTGCCGGGCATTTTGGTGGTGATAAAAAGGGGCTTGGTAGTTCTATTATTAACTTCGGAGGCAATCTTGGCTACTCAATCGGTTCACTTCTTATAATATTAGTCACTGAAAAACTTAACATATACTTTACCCCGATTGCTATAATACCGGGACTGATTGTTGTAATTTTTCTATTTAAATTTGCACCTGACATAAAAAGCAATAATGAACAGGTATATTCTATTGATTCTTTAAGAATAAAAAAATCAAATAAGGAAAAAATATACATACTGCTCTTAATTATGTTTGCCGAATATTCGCTTTATATTTTATGGATCACTCTTTTAACTTATATGCCTTTATACTTTACCGGTCTAAATGTAACTCTCATAAATATCGGAGTAATTTTATTCTTGTTCGGGATGCTCGGTGGAGCGGGAGGCCTTCTTACAGGTTTTATCTTTGATCGCTTTAAAAAGGGATTCATAATAATACAGATAGCTTTTGCTCTTTCTATACCACTTTTCTTTTTTACTTTCAAAACTACAGGCCTCACCTCTATAATACTTTTTATTCTGGGAGGATTCTTTTTAATTTCAATTCAACCAGTATGTATCAGAATGGCTCAGGATATCATGCCCGAAAATATGAGTCTGGCATCTTCTCTTATTCTGGGATTCAGCCCTGGCATCGCTGCAATAACAATGATTTTTTTAGGAAAAGCTGCAGATATTATCGGTATCGAAGCTCTTGTAAATTATGAGCTAATTTTAATTTTATTCACCATAATACTATTATTTTTTAAATTACCATCAGCTGAGGGTAATTTAAAAAAATAATAGAGTAATTTATAAAAAAATAGCTCTGTTAAAAATAACTACATTTAATTGTCAGGATTTCTATTTATCTCTAGTTATGCTTATTTTGATATTTCCAGTATCTTAAGAACATCATCTTTGTTTAATTTTATAAAATTACCTACCGGACCCATTTCTGTGCATTTTCTAGCCATTTCATCAAATCTATCATAAGGAATATTTGCTTCTTTTAAAGTAACCGGCAGCCCAATTTCTCTGAAAAAGTTCTCCAGCTTTTTAATTCCTTCAAGAGCTACTTTTTCAATATCATAAAAATCAGGTTCTACATCCCATACCCTGACCGCAAACCGGGCAAATCTCTCAATATCATTTTTATAAACATATTTCATCCAGGCAGGAAAAATTATAGCCAGTCCTGCACCATGCGCAAGATCATACAACCCGCTTATTTCCATTTCTATTTTATGGGAAGCCCAGTCACCAATTCTACCAGTGTCGAGCAGATTATTATGAGCAATTGTTCCTGTCCACACAATCTCGGCCCGGGCTGCATAATTCTCTGGTTCCCCCAGGACTACCGGTGTATTATTTATAACAGTCTTTAATGCAGCTTCACATAATCTATCAGTAAGCTCAACATCCCTTACTCTGGTAAAATATCTTTCCATAATATGGGCCATTATATCTGAAGCCCCACAGGCAGTCTGGTATGGAGGGAGAGAGAATGTTAATTCCGGATTTAATATAGCAAAATCAGGGCGAAGAAGCTCGGAGTTAAAACCTTTTTTATACATTCCATCCTCATTTGTGATAACAGCACTATTACTGGATTCGCTTCCTGAAGCTGCTATGGTAAGCACTACACCTATAGGAATTCTCTTTTCCGGTTCAGCTCTCTCCATAAAAAAATCCCAGACATCTCCATCGTAAGGTACTCCTGCTGCTATAGTTTTAGCCGAGTCAATTACGCTTCCCCCTCCTACAGCAAGGATGATGTCTACTTTTTCTCTTCTGCATATATCAATTCCTTCTCTAACCAGAGAAAGTCTGGGATTAGGCTGGACTCCTCCAAGCTCTATTATCTCGAGCCCTTCATTTTTTAATGACTTTAAAACTCTGTCATATAAACCGGATTTTTTAATGCTTCCCCCACCATAATGCAGTAAAACTTTCTTCCCGTATTTTGATACTTCACTTCCAACCAGATTTTCTGTGCCTTTACCGAAGATTATTTTTGTAGGACAACTGTAAACAAAATTTTCCATTTTTCCTCCTTAAATTTATAGATCTTATTTTTTTATCTTTACCTGCTCTAGAGTTATATATAATATATATTATACAATTTGTTAAACCAGTAAATTCTTTGATATCAATGATGGTAGAATTACCTCTACTGCTGGTCTACTGCCGCCAGTGCGACTACTGCCGCTCTAACTGCCCTTATTTATACTATACACCCCTGTCAATAACTGACAGGCTGCTTACTGCTTATGATTATAATGCCACCACAAAGATATCTATTTATATATATCATCCTTTCAATAGTACTTTACAGCAATGAAAAAATATTTCAAAATTCTGATCTTTTAATAACTTATAATAGCTTTTATTTTATCATGTAAACTATTTAAGAGTTATTTTTTGCCCTACCATTTAAATAGTTTATTGATAAAAGCATGACTAAAATATTCTTATTCACAATCCCTAACCTAAAAATTTTTTTATATTTTCTTGCTTGAATATTTTGCTGTGCCATAAAGTTGAAATAAGAAATATTTATATTTCAAGTTCAAAGTAAAACTTGAAATATGCCACCCCCGATACCACTCCCGAAACAAAAATTAAAAGTAAATACCAGGATTTCATTCAAATAAAATTTATATTTTGCCCATTCTTATATTGTCCAAAATCCCGGCTAAAATTCAAAAGATTCCGATGGCGGAGAGGGTGGGATTCGAACCCACGGTATCGCTTTTAGCGGTACACTCGATTTCGAGTCGAGCGCTTTCGACCAGCTCAGCCACCTCTCCGCTTTGCTTTCCCTGTTAGATTATACAATATATATAACAAGATACATAAAACTTTATGAACTTTAATGTGACTCGCAATGCTTACAGAGAAATAATAATTTTATTGTAATAATTATATAAAAATAAAGAAAATATTTTTTTTTAATAATTGATTTTTAAAAATATTTTTAATATAATTTTTAAAACACTAACAAATATTTTATAGATAAAATATTTATAATTTATTTTTATTGTTATGTTAAACATATCTTTTACATTTATTTACATATTCTCATATATATTACTTTGCATTTCAGTAATAATACTTTTAAGTCTGGCCAGAAATCCTTTTAGTAAAAGCAGGTTACCATTTGTTATTCTTTCAGCAAACATTTTCCTTCTCTCGCTTGGCAGTTTTACACTTTTAATCGGTACCAGTACAGCAATGTTAACAATCTGGGCTAATATTATTGTAACTGCTATTCTGACAATGCCGGCTATCATTTTTCATTTCTGTGTGCAATTCATAAGTAATGAATTAAATAAAATACATAAAATTTGTTTTATATCATTTTATTCACTATCCCTGATTTTAAGCGTATTACTTATATCCTTTAAACAGATTGGCATTAAGGAAGTAACTTATGGTTATGCTATCAACGCTCCGCTTCTAACATTTATACAGTTATTTTTTTCAATACCGATAAATATTGCTACAATTTCTATAATAAGCCGTAAGATTTATCAAAATATCAGAACCAATAAGCCTGTACTGGATGTTACGCTATTGCTGGTAGGTTTAATTTTTTATCTCCTAACAGAAATCATTTTAAGTTTTTTAATAAAAAACGAGACAATACAACCAATGTCCGTAATCTGGGCCTCAAGTCTTATTTTATATCTTTTCATATCCATCGGGTTTATTATAACTAATTTTAGATTATGGAGAATAACACAGGATGTAATACTTAAAAGCATGGAGGACCCTATTTTAGCATTTGATACTTCAGGCCAGGTAGTAGAAATTAATAAACCAGCATGTAGCATTCTAAACCTGGATAAGAATAAATATAAAAAAGAAAAATTAAATATAGAATATGTAACAGATAATTTATCTCAATTAATAACGAACAATAAGCAAAGAAAAAAATTTATAGAAACAATAACCAGTATAAAAGCATGTAATCTTAAAGAAGATATTGAATTCAGAATAAATGGAAAGAAAGAATATTATAATGTAAAGATATTTCCTATAATCGATAAATTTAATATGGCAACAGGAAAGTTACTAACTCTTACCAGTATAACTTCAGAAAAGGAAAAGGAAATACAATTATATTACCAGGCATATCATGATAAGCTAACCGGTATTTATAATAGATTATTTTTTGAAGAAGAAATGAAAAGACTTGATACCAGGAGAATGTATCCTATTTCAATTATAATCGGAGACATAAATGGATTAAAGCTTATAAATGATGCTTATGGATATAATAAAGGCGATGAGGTTCTAAAAAAAGTAGCTTTAATATTTAAAAATAATATCAGGCATGAGGATATCCTATGCAGATGGGGCGGCGATGAATTCGCAATATTACTTCCCAATACCAAAAAAGAATATTCCATAAAAATAATCAAAAGAATCAAAGAAAACTGCATTAAAAATAGCACTGAAAGTTTGCCTCTTAATGTATCAATGGGCTTTGCAGTTAAAACAAGCTCTGAAAAAAAGATAAACGAAATAGTAAAAGAAGCAGAAGATATGATGAACGAACACAAATTACTGGAAAATGAGAGTGCTCGCAGCTCTATAATTCTTTCACTTCAAAAAGCTCTTGAAGAAAGAGATTATGAAACCGAGGAACATGCTATGAGAATGGCAAACTTAAGTATACTTCTGGGAGAAAGAATAAACTTGAGTTATAACGAGTTGAATGAATTAAGACTTCTTGCAATATTGCACGATATAGGTAAGATCTCAATATCTGACAATATCATATTAAAACCCGGAAAATTAACATTAGAAGAATGGGAAGTTATAAAGAAGCACCCCGAATGCGGCTATCGCCTTGCTATATCCTGTCGTGACCTAACGCAAATTGCCAGAGGCATTTTATATCACCATGAAAGATGGGATGGTAAGGGCTATCCCGAAGGTTTAAAAGGCAAAAAAATACCTGTAATTTCAAGAATTGTTTCTATTGCTGATGCCTTCGACGCTATGACAAATGACAGACCATACAGAAAAGCTATGACCAGGGATGAAGCAATAAGTGAAATTAAAAAAGAAGCCGGTGCTCAATTTGATCCTGAACTCGCAAAGCTTTTCACAGAGATTTTAGCCAGTGAAGACATCTTTGGATCAGAGGCATAAAAATCAACTAAATTAAATAAAGTCTGGGAAGATAAGCAGGTAAAAGAATTTACGCAAAAATATTGATTCTGTCTTTAATATTTAATATTTGATTTCTAAAAAATATTAGAATATATTCATTAAATTATTAATATTATATTTAATAACTATTTATAATAAATTTTTATCATTATGTTAAATATAGCTTTTGTAATTATTTGTATATTTTCATTCATACTGCTGTATATATCAGTAATAATATTTTTGAGCCTTGCTAAGAATCCTTTTAGTAAAAATAGATTGGCATTTGCCATTTTATCGGCAAACATTTTCCTTATATCACTTGGTAGTTTTGCACTTTTGATAAGCACTGATACATTAATTCTTACAATCTGGGCTAATATCGTTGCACTTGCTATCGTGACAATGCCTGCAACTATTTTTTATTTCTCTGTAAAGTTCACAAGTAATGAAATAAATAAAATACATAAAATTTGTTTTATATCATTTTATTCACTATCCCTGATTTTAAGCGTATTACTTATATCCTTTAAACAGATTGGCATTCAAAAAGTAACTTATGGTTATGCTATCAACGCTCCGCTTCTAACATTTATACAGTTATTTTTTTCAATACCAATAAATATTGCTACAATTTCTATAATAAGCCGTAAGATTTATCAAAATATCAGAACCAATAAGCCTGTACTGGATGTTACGCTATTACTGGTAGGTTTAATTTTTTATTTTCTGACAGAAACAATTTTAAGTTTTTTAATAGAAAATAGGGCAATACAACCAGTACCTACAACCTGGGTCTCGAGTCTTATTTTATACCTTTTCGCATCCTTTGGTTTTGTTATATCTAATTTTAGCTTATGGAGAGTAACGCAGGATATAATATTTAAAAACACGGAAGATGCTGTTTTAACTT
>JAQVHC010000144.1 GCA_028696435.1 Actinomycetota bacterium
AATTTTGATACGGACTTAAAGATTTTTAGCGGGTTAGAAGAGATCAGTGAAGAAGATTTCCTGGCTTATATAAATACCCCTTCTCTTTTTTCATCAAGAAAAATAGCAATCATTAAATATATAGAAAAAATACCTGTAAGTTTGCAAAATAAAGTAGCTGATTTAATATCTAATGGCAATGCAGGAAATATAAATACAATTTTTATTGCTACTTCTTCGAAACAAAAATTTAATCCTCTGCTCTTTAATACAATCAAGAAAGCCGGTAAAATTGTCAGGCTAAAGTCGCCCTCTGCTGGAAGCCTGAGAAAGTGGCTTGAGGAAAAATCTAATTCAGATGGGATAAAGTTTACTGAAGAAGCAGCGACGCTACTGATTGAAAATGTAGATCTGGATTTAAGCTTGCTTAAAAAAGAATATGAGAAACTTTTTAACTTTATTAGTCTGGAGGATAGGAAAATAATTGATGAAAATGCAGTAAGGTTTCTGGTAAATCGTGTTTATTCGTTAAAAATATTTGACCTGGTTGATTATATCGGCCAGAGAGACAGGGACAATAGTATCATAGCGCTGAAAGCCATAATGGATGAGGAAAAGAATTTAACCGGTCTTATTACGTTACTTCACAGAATGTTTAAATGCTTTTTATATATTAAATCAGAGGATAGTAAATCTGAAGTTACTGATTATATTGAGAGCAATACCAGAGGTTCGCCTTATTTTATTGGAAACCTGGTAAACAAGTATATTAAATTTAGCGATAATTTCACACAACCAGAAATACTTAAGATATTTGAAATATTAAATAAGTATGATATTGCTTTTAGAACCGGTACTGTAGAAGTAAAAAATCTTGCAATTAAATTGATTTCTGAAATTACAGATGTTAGGATTCTGTAATAGAATTAACCATTTTTGCAGCTTTTGATTTTTTATTAGCTGCATAATTTTTATGAACAGCACCTTTTTTTACAGCCTTGTCAAGATGTTTGAAAAGAATGCTGAGATTCTTTTTAGCTTCTTCTGGATTATTTTCTTTTACAGCTTTTATTACCTTTTTCCTATCAGTTTTTATTCTGGCCTTTAAAAAAGTATTTTTTTCTTTTCTTTTAATATTCTGTCTGTCTCTTTTTTCCTGAGATTTAATATTTGGCATATATCTATCCCTCTCTGTTACTTTCCGGTAAACTATTGATTTTTAACGAGTTTATATTTTAGCATTTTTTTATATAAATAAAAACATTTATTACCGGGATAATTTAATTAAATGATATAATGAATTTTTTTGATGAAACCTGTAATATAATAACCATATGGACGAAGATTATTTATTATCACGCAAAAGAATTTTTAATGCCACTGTATTTGTGGTTATAGCAACCTTTCTATCAAAGATTTCCGGTCTTGTAAGAGACCAGATAATGACCGGTTATTTTGGAGTCACTTACGATACCGATGCATTCACATGGGCGGATTACATACCCAACCTTTTCAGGGTGCTTCTTGCTGAAAGTTTAATAATTGCTGCTTTTATTCCAATTTACTCAGTATATCTAAAAAATGATAAAAAAGAGGATATTGAGGTATTTGTAAATTCAGTTATTAATATTATTGTTCCGGTATTTTTTGTAATTTCTCTGATTATATTTATCTTCTCTCCTCAAATAGGTCTGCTGCTTTCAAAAATAGCCAATAACCAGCTTGATATATACAAATTTACAGTAATGAGCAGAATTATAATATTTTCACTTATATTTATGTCTTTATCCAGTCTTGCTACAGGTATTTTGAATTCACATAATATCTTTACAGTTCCTTCACTGGCACCATTTGTAATGAATATAATTACAATAATTTCGGTTATTCTATTTTCCAGGTATATAAATATATACAGCATGGCCGTAGGTGTAATGGCAGGTTCATTTATGCATCTTGCTATACAGCTTCCGCAGCTCAGGGTAGCTCCTTTTAGATACAGGTTTGTTATTGATTTAAAACATGAAGGTGTGAAGGAAATATTTGCACTTATGGTTCCTATTGTTTTAAGTAGCGGTGTAGTTCAGCTTAATAATAGCATAGACTATTTTTTTGCTCTAAATCTTGGTGAGGGAAATACAACTGCTTTAAATCTGTCATGGAGAGTTGCAAATATTCCACTTGGAGTGTTTTCTGTAGCAATTGTAACAGTGCTGTATCCTTTATTATCACGCCAGGCAGCAGTAAATGATACAAAGGGTATAAAAGAAAGTTTCTCTCTCGGTGTAAGAGAAATTGGATATGTAATGATGCCGGCGACCGCGGGATTGATAATTTTAAGCCAGCCCATAATAAAATTGTTATTTGAGCGCTATAATTTTGGTCCACAGGATACAGAAAAAGTGGCATATATACTTATATTCCACTGTATCGGCCTTATTTTTTTTGGGCTCTTAATGATTCTTAATCGTATATTTTATTCATTTAAAAATGTAATGACTCCCCTTAAAGTTGCGGGGTCTACAATTATTTTAAATATAATTCTTGACTGGGCACTGAGCAGGTTTCTGGATGTCGGTGGCCTTGCCCTTTCTACCTCTCTGGTTGCGTTATTCAATATTATAGTTTTAATTATAATACTCAGAAAGAAGATAGGTAATTTTGGCGGGAAAAGAATATTTATGTCGTATGCAAAAATGGCTGCTTCGGTAGCAATAATGAGTGTTATAGTATTTTTTTTATGGGGATACCTGGAAAAATTTGCCTGCACAAGCACTGGAATGTTTGCACTGA
>JAQVHC010000037.1 GCA_028696435.1 Actinomycetota bacterium
CCATTCAGACGGCATTTTATAACTTTGCTTTCGTTAATAACAAGGACATCTCCTTTCTGGAGATATGAGATCAAATTATAAAATACATCATGCTCGATATTGCCTGTTTTTCTATCAAGCACCAAAAGCTTTGAATTATCTCTTTGCGGTAGCGGTTTCTGGGCTATAAACTTCCGGGGGAGGTCATAGTCAAATAAATCAACTTTCATTTTCGGGTGTATTGCTAAAAAGTTTAGGATTATCTTCTTTATCTATACCCATATATCTGAAGGCTCTGTCTGTTGCTACTCTGCCTTTTGAAGTTCTTTTTAAGAATCCGAGCTGCAAAAGATAGGGTTCATAGACATCCTCTACTGTATCTACTTCCTCTCCTATTGAAGCTGCTATTGTTCCAACACCTACAGGCCCTCCATTAAATTTAACCACTACTGTGTTCAATATTTTTTTATCCACTACATCAAGACCCAGCCTATCTATATCAAGCCTCTCAAGAGCCTTTTCGGCTATGTCTTCATTTATTACGCTATCACTATACATGAGAGCATAATCTCTTACCCTTCGAAGCAGCCTGTTTGCAATTCTGGGCGTCCCTCTACTTCTACCTGCTATAACTTCAGCACCTTTTCTTGTTATTTCTATGCCAAGGATTCTGGCTGACCTCAAAATAATTTCTACTATGCTCTCCTTATCATAATAATCCAATCTTATATTTACTCCAAACCTATCTCTAAGAGGTGGCGCTACAAGTCCTATTCTCGTTGTAGCCCCTATAATAGTAAATGGTTCAATATCAATCCTTATTGATTTTGCTGAAGGACCCTTACCTATTATTATGTCAAGCTTATAGTCCTCCATTGCGGGATATAAAATTTCCTCTACGCTCCTATTTAACCTGTGGATTTCATCAATAAATAAAACATCAAATTTTTCTAGATTTGTTAATATAGCAGCTATATCGCCTGCCCTTTCTATAGCAGGCCCGGATGTAATTCTAAATCCCACACCCAGTTCATTTGCAATTATTTCTGCAAGGCATGTTTTGCCGAGTCCGGGTGGTCCTGATAAAATAACATGGTCAAGAGGTTCTTTCCTTTTCCCTGCAGATTTAATAAATACTAAAAGATTTTCTACTATTTTTTTCTGACCTATAAAATCCGATATACGACGTGGACGCAGACTTTTATCAAGCTCGGTATCAACTTTTAGATGCTTTGGGTTCACATCATCATTTAAGTCGTTATTTACATCATTATTTTCGTTAATTTTATCATCCATATTATCCCATTTTATACATTATCCATTTTTATATATTTTATATATTTTTATAAGTCAGTAAAATTCTATATTTTTCTTCTATCTTATTTTCCCTTCTTTAATATTATTATTCTAATTGGTTGTTTTATTATTTTTTATTATTTTAAATTTCTTTTAGCGCTATCCTTAATATATCTTCAGTTTTTTCACTGTCAATGGTCTCAATATTTAACCTTGATATTGCTTTTGTTATTTCTGCCGGACTATAGCCCAGAGATTTAAGGGCTTCTGTTACTTCGTGTATTTTTTCATTTCCTTTAAAATCCATACCAGTAATATCCGATATCTTTTCTTCTTTTATTTTATTTTTTAACTCCAGTATTATTCTCTCAGCAAGCTTTAAACCTATTCCTGGTATTCTTCTTAAAAGGTCAACTTCCCTATCTGCAATTATTCTTCCAAGTTCCTGCCCGCTGTAAATAGAAAGCGCACTCAGCGCAATTTTAATAGAAATACCAGAAACACCCAGTAATTTTAAAAAAATATCTTTATCGTCATCATCAATAAATCCAACAAGTTTTAATTCATCTTCTCTTATATGGGTATATATATCCAGCTCAATATCAGAACCAGCTTCCGGGATTCTTTCATAAGTTTTTCCTGAAATTAATACTTCAAATCCTATTCCACCGGTCCTGACTATAATACTTGAGGGAGATTTCTTTACTATTTTACCAAATAATTTTGCAATCATAGTCTACCGCTATTATTGTTATAACATTCAATCTTTTCTTTAAACTTTATATTATTTGCATGGCAAACAGATATGGCTATTGCATCCCAGGCATCATCTTTTTTAGGAAGAAAATCTTCTTTAACTCCCAGTATAATTTTTAACATATGTTTAATCTGATTCTTTGTTGCTCTGCCGTAACCTGTAATAGCCTGCTTTACTTCAAGAGGTGTATATTCATATATCTTAATGTTATTAATACTCCCTGCAAGAATAGATACTCCTCTTGCCTGCCCGACCTCCAGCGCTGTTTTTGTATTGATATTAAAAAAAATCTCTTCAACAACCATACAGTCGGGACGGTATTCCTTTATTAAACGATTTATTTCTAAATAAATTTCTTTCAGTCTCTCAGATGCAGGTTTATCCTTTTTTGTAATAATGCAATTCAGATATACAGATTGATATTTTCCGTTATTTACATCCAGTATACTTACACCTGTTGTTTCCAGTCCAGGGTCTATTCCGAGTATTCTGATTTTACTGTTCATAATTTTTATATTTATGTTTCTTCGTCTACATCTAATAACTCGTCTGTTATTTCCAGATTTGTATTTACATTCTGGACATCATCATGCTCATCCAGAGCATCAATCAGTCTCAGTGCTTTCATGCCTTCTTCTTTAGATAATTTTATAGTTGTTTTTGGTACAAAAGCTATTTCGCTCGATTTTATTTTTATATTATTACTAACAAGAGTTTCTCTGACTTTTGTAAAATCCGCAGGAGAAGTTCTTATTTCGTATTCATCATCATCTTCATCAATATCTTCGGCACCGGCATCAATTATATTTAGCATAAATTCTTCTTCATCTTTTACTTCTTCTCTTCCAACTATTATTACACCCTTTCTCTCAAACTGCCAGCTTACACTCCCACTTTCACCCAGGGTCCCGTTATACCTCGTCAGAATATTTCTAATGTCGGAAGCTGTTCTGTTCCGGTTTTCTGTCATTATCTCAATTATTAGAGCTATGCCACCAGGTCCATATCCTTCATATATTATACTCTCATAATTTTCACCTTCTATTTCACCTGTTCCCCTTTTAATAGCTCTTTCTATATTACTCTGGGGCATATTATATTCTTTAGCTTTTGCAATAGCATTAGCAAGGGCTATATTGTCTCTGGGGTCACCGCCACCGCCTTCTCTTACTGCAACAATTATATTTCTGCTTAGCTTTCCAAAAATATTTCCACGTTTTGCATCTTCTTTAGCTTTTTTATGTTTAATTGAATGCCACTTTGAATGTCCGGACATAGTAGTTCCCCTCTTTATAATTTTTAATCATATTTTATCCCAGCCACATCAATTTCATTTCCTTTAATTTAACAATATTTAACCACATGTTTCTTTAACATATTTCTTTAACCATATATTTCTTAACAGTATATATAATAACCCTATATGTCTTTCAATTATACCCTCTGAGGTTACCTTCTGAAGTTTATCTGAAATAAGAGAACAAGAACACTAATTCAAATCCAATTCTTCTTTACCAGCCTCTATTTGAAATTACTTCACCATCTGAAAGAGTTGATATAGAAATTCCTTTCATAGGGTTACCAAGCCCTCTGGATATTCTTGCCAGTACATCCGGGTCGTTGTAATGAGTGGTTGCCTCAACAATAGCACGGGCCATTTTTTGCGGATTTTCAGATTTAAATATTCCTGAACCAACAAATATACCGTCAGCTCCAAGCTGCATTATTAGAGCAGCATCAGCCGGCGTAGAAATTCCGCCAGCCGAAAAATTAACCACAGGTAAACATTTATTCTCATGTACATATAAAACAAGATCGTAAGGAGCTCCGAGTTCTTTAGCAGCAGTCATCAGTTCTTCTACTGGCATAGAAGCAATTCTTGCTATGCCATCCTTTATACTTCTCATATGTTTTACTGCTTCTGCAACATCACCTGTACCGGCTTCGCCTTTGGTTCTCACCATCGCTGCACCTTCTCCTATCCTTCTTAAAGCTTCACCCAGATTTGTTGCTCCACATACAAATGGCACTTTAAAATTCCACTTATTTATATGGTTTTTTTCATCAGCAGGAGTTAAAACTTCACTCTCATCTATATAATCAATTCCTATGGCTTCCAGAATCTGGGCCTCTGCAAAATGTCCAATCCTTACTTTTGCCATTACTGGTATTGATACAGTTTCCATTATTTTTATTATAATTTCAGGGTCTGACATCCTCGCCACTCCGCCTTCTGCTCTTATATCTGCGGGAATTTTTTCCAGCGCCATAACCGAAACTGCTCCAGCTTCCTCTGCAATTTTTGCCTGCTCTGGTGAGGTTACATCCATTATAACCCCTCCTTTTAACATTTGAGCCAGACTGGCTTTAACTTTTAATGTTTCCTTTTTCATATTTTAAACACCTCCTATTATTATACTCCCACTCCTAAAGACATACTCTCAAGCCTTTTGATTCTTTCCTCTACAGGAGGATGGGTGCTGAATAGATTGCTAAAAAAACTTTTTGTTTTACTTCCAAATGGATTTGCAATAAACAAGTGCGCAGTAGCATTATTTGCTGTCCTGACTTTGCTTGACTCACTTATTTTTTTTAGTGCACTCGCAAGTCCTGCAGGATATCTTGAAATTAAGACTCCTGTTGAATCAGCAAGAAATTCCCTGTTTCTGCTGATTGCCAGTCTTATAATCGTAGCAATTAGGGGTGAAAAAATTATCAGAAGTATCCCGAGTAGCAGAAAAATAAGACTCAATATACCGCCACCCGACTTTTCATTCGATTTACTCTTTCCACCTCTAAAGAAAAAACTTCTTAACGCAATATTACTTATGATAGAAATCATCCCGACAAATATTGCTACTATTGTGCCCAGTAATATATCATAATTTTTTATATGAGCCAGTTCATGGGATATAACCCCTTTAAGTTCTTCATCATTAAGATTTTCAAGCAGACCTTCTGTTAATACAATTACTCCGTTCTGAGGATTCCGTCCGGTAGCAAAAGCATTCATTCCTTTATCACTTATAACATATATCTTTGGTGTAGGTATCCCTGCTGCTATTGAAAGTCCTTCTACCATGTAATATGCTCTCGGGTTTTCTTCACGTGATAGAGGCCTTGCCCCTGTCAACCCGAGAACCATTTTATCGCTGTAATAATAACCGGAAAAACTAGAAATAGCGGCAATTATCAAAGCAAAAATCATAAAAATTATAGAATTTTCATAATCTATAAAATAGCCAAGCACAAACCCGATTACAGTTATAAAAGCCACAAATCCAATAATTATAATTACACTTTTAGCTTTATTTTTTGCAATTTGCTCATACATTATTTAAATCACTCTCTCTTTAAATCCCCCCTCATTAAATTAAGTAAACCGTTATTAAAATTTTACCTCAACCGGCTTTCTGGCCTCTGGTTCCTCTATCTCAAAATAATCCTTCTGTGTAAAATTAAAAATCTTCGCAAATATATTCCCAGGAAAAGTCTGTATTTTTGTGTTAAATTTCATAACCATATCATTATAAAACTGCCTCGCGTATGCAATATTACTTTCAATTCCATTTAGCTGATCCATTAATTTTAAAAAATGCTGATCTGCTTTAAGGTCGGGATAATTTTCAGCCAGCGCAAACAATGATTTTAATGCACCTGTGATCATGTTTTCAGCTTTTGCCTGCTCTTTCACTGTTTGAGCATCAATGCCAATTTTCCTCGCATTAATTACACTTTCAAGGGTCTCCCTCTCATGTTTTGCATAACCTTTTACTGTTTCTACAAGGTTTGGTATCAGGTCATATCTTTTCCTTAGCTGCACATCAATCTGGTGCCAGGCATTATCTACTTTATTCCTTAAAGAAACAATAGAGTTATACATCCCTATTGTTACAAAAATAGCTATTATTATTAATCCAACAAGTACCGCCAGAAATATAAAAACACCTGTTGCCATTAAACCTCCTGACTTTTTATTTAATTATTTCGATCAATTAATAAAATAAAGTGTTTTACACCCAAAATACTGGAAATAAACAACATTAGATTATATCATATAAATTCATATAAATAACTGTAAAATAATATTATAAACGTGGCTATTAACTACTCCACAGAGTATCATATTACTTTTACACATTACATTTTTTGTGATATATTTCTCCTATTACTTTTACTTCTATAATAAATACAATACCCGGGAGGATTTTAATGGATAGCAAAAGTTGTTCTAATAATAAAGTAATAGGTCTGATTTCCGGAAACGGAACTGGCAAAACTTCGCTTGCAGAATGTTTTCTATATAACTCCGGAACAATTGACAGAATGGGGAGCATAGAAACAAAAAATACAATTTCAGATTATACTTCACTTGAAATTAAAAGAGGATTCAGTATAAATTCCAGCATTCTCAGTTACAAATGGAAAAATTTTAACATCAATCTCATAGATTGCCCCGGTTATATGGATTTTATAGGCCAGACCCAGGCTGCAATCAAAGTAATTGATAGCGCCCTTCTGGTTGTTGATGCAAAATCAGGTGTTCAGGCACCAACTGAGTTAGTCATAGAACTACTTGCCGGAAACCCCAGGCCTGCGTTTTTTGTACTTAACAAACTTGACCTTGAGAACATTGATTACTTCAAAGTAATTGATGATATCAAAAATGAATACAATCTTAACCTTGTACCAATTACAGCACCGGTTGATAGCGGGGAAAATTTTTCCGGGATTATTGATATATTACAGAATCAGGCTTACCAGTACAAAGATAAAAATCCTTCCGGCGCCAGTATTCCAGTAAATGAAAATATTAAGGATAAAATTGAAAATTACCATAACGAACTAATAGAATCTATTGTAGAAACAGACGATGAGCTTCTTAATAAATACCTCGATGGTGAAAAGATAGACAGTGACGTAATAAATAATGTATTTAAACAGGCTGTAGTAAAAGGAAAAGTAATACCTGTATTTGCTGTTTCTGCAACCAGAAATATAGGCATAGATATTCTTATGGATTATATAAATTCCCTGCTTCCGTCAGCTCTTGATATACAGCCAATAAAAGTTAAAGATTTAAAAGAAGATAAAGAGGTTGAAATAAAACCTTCTCCGGACGGGCCTCCTCTGGCATATGTTTTTAAAACAATGGCAGACCCATATATAGGTAAGTTATCAATATTCAGAATTTTTTCCGGAACATTTAAAGTAAATAACAGTTATTATATTTCAAGTTCACAGAAAACATATAAATTCACTAATTTATTTAAACTCCAGGGTAAAAATCAGATTGAAATAAACGAAGCTTCATGTGGAGATATTGTTGCTGTTTCTAAAATTATGGATATCTTAAATGATGATACGATTTCCACACAGGAACAGCCCCTTGAAATTCAGCCGACAGAATATTTTACCCCGACTCTCCCAAAAGCTGTTATACCAAAAAGCAAAGGTGATGAGGAAAAAATAAGCAGTGGTATTTCTAAAATAATTCAGGAAGATCCGACTATAAGACAGGAATTAAACCTGGAGGTACATCAAAATATTATCTGGGGTACAGGAGAACTTCACCTATCTATCGTAAAGGAGAAGTTAAAAGAAAAGTTCGATATTGATTCTGAGTTCATAACACCTGATGTAGCATATAAAGAGACCATAAGAAAGGATGCAAAAGCTGAATATAAATACAAAAAACAATCAGGTGGCAGAGGTCAGTACGGCCATGTCTTTCTTGAAATTAAACCACTGGAAAGCGGTGGAGGCTTTGAATTTAAAGACAGCATATTTGGAGGAGCAATTCCTAAAGGATATATACCCGGTGTAGAAAAAGGTGTAAGAGAAGCATTGCAGAAGGGTGTTATTGCAGGATACCCTGTTGTAGATGTGAGTGTAAATTTGTATGATGGTTCATATCATACTGTTGATTCGTCTGAAATGGCTTTTAAAATAGCAGCATCCATGGCTTTTAAGAAAGGAATGCAGGAAGCTTCTCCCGTTATTCTTGAGCCAATTATGGAACTTGAAATTATAGTTCCCGAAAAATATATGGGAGATATAATTGGAGACATAAATTCAAAAAGAGGAAAAATTATCTCAATGACACCTATTGAAAACAAAAAACAACTCATAAAAGCTTTTGCACCACAGTCAGAAACTTTTAATTACACTACTGACCTGACCTCTCTTACGCAGGGGAAAGGAAGATTTACCCAGAAATTTTCTCATTACGAGGAATTACCGCCCAATCTAGCACAGAAAGTGGTAGAGGAAAGGAACAAACAAAAAGAATGAAAAAAAGTTATAATAAACGTAATTTCTTACTGGATAAAGTTCCATATATATTATTAGGGTTAATATTGATTATTGCTTTAATAATATTTTTCTTAATTAAAAGCCGCCTGCCACTAACCTTTTTTACAGAAATGCAAGAAAATACAGAAAATAAAACAGAATATTCTGTATTCATAGCTTCTCCTACCAGTGGCGAAGTCTTCAACTTTACCAATGAGAATGAAACAATACCCATAGAAATAAAAGCAAAAGAAGTAGAAAGTTCAGATTATACAATAAATATATTCGTAAATGAGAACAAGATAAAATCCTTTACATCTCCGCCTTATAAGTATAACTGGAATCCGGGCAGTTCTGGTGAATATAAAATTATAGCACGTCTTGTAGATGATGATAATAATGTAATTGCAGAATCAAATGCCATAACTTTTACAGTACAATATGAATCAGAGCCGGAAAATGAAGCTGATGTAAGTACCGATATTAAAGAAAAGAAAACCAATGTAATATATAATTCTAATTTCAGATATGATAATACCATCCCTGCAGGGCTACCTATTTTTTCCTACAAGTGTTACACGCCTCCTGTTATAGATGGTATTATTCAGGAATGGGATAAATTTGAGAGTTTTTCATCTTTTGTTCCAACTATTAAAAAAGAAAATTATACTTCACATACTGATATCGCCGGCATATTCTACTCATGCTGGGATGATGACAATTTCTATTTCGCCATCAAAGTTGTTGATGATGTATTTAACCAGCAATATACAGGCAACCAGATAAATAAAGGTGATAGCATAACCATTGTATTTGATACCAATCTTGAGGAAGATATGTATATTACTTCTTATAATAATGATGACTACCGGATTGATTTTTCTCCCGGTAATTTTGGAGGAATAGCTGCTGAATCATTTATGAACTGGCCTTCAAGTGCTCCACCGGTGGGCACTGTCATAGCTTCAAAAAAGTTATCAGATGGATATGCTATTGAGGTAAGGATTCCATGGTATAATTTTTGGGGCTACGTGCCAGAGGATGAGGATATGCTCGGATTTACAATATCAATACTCGATACTGACAATCTGGATTCAACAGAATGTGTAATTTCGTCATCAAAAACTTTTGACTTTAACAATACATCCACACTGGGTGCAATTGCCCTGATTGATGTTGGAGATGTATATAGTAACCCTGAAGATGAAGCTTCTGATAGCAATTAAAAATCCGGGTTAATAAGTACTAAAGATAAAAAAGCTTCTACTCATAATAGTCTCTAAAAAATATACTAATTCTATTTGTCTTACAGGTTATATCAGACTAAAATTATTAAGCTAAAATTATTTTTATACCATTACCTTTTATATCTATAATATGGAAAAAAATAATATGAAAAAAAATAAAAACAGAAGAAAGCCTATACTCAGGATTATAAATATTGTAATAGTAACAGGCCTTGGAGCATATCTTGTTTATTTTCTCCTCAGTCAAATAAGTTTAGCAGACTTAAAAAAATCTTTTTTTGAAGCTTATATGCCTTCTCTTGTAATAGGCCTTGCATTAATGTTTTCAATGGATTTTTTCAAGTCGTACAGGCAAATAATACTTATAGGTACAGGGGATATCAGATTTATTGATATGTTTTTTACTTCGCAGATAAGAAACGCATTTAACATGCTACTTCCTGCCAGAACCGGAGAGCTTTCGTATATATATGTTTTAAGAAAAAAATTTAAAATACCTGTAGAAATAGGGGTTTCTACACTTATGGTAGGTCTTATATTTGAATTAATACTTGTCTTTTGCATCGCTGTTATATCTATCATCATTATAAGTATAAATAAGCCCTTAACATCATCTATCAGTGTAATTGTCATTTCATCCCTATTACTTATAGCAAGCCTGCTGCTGCTTATTTTCCTATCCCAATTTATTAACCTTTTTATAAAATTTTTCAATTTTTTAATAAATAAATTTCCTGGATTGAGTAAAAACAAAGTTTTTTCGTATTTATTAGATAAATTAATAGAAACAAATAAAAGTATTCAGATAATCCAAAAAAGAAAAATATACTGGAAAGTTTTCCTCCTCACTGTTGCTACAAGGGCTATAAAATTTACTTCTTACTATTTTCTCATACACGCATATTTAAAACCTCTCGGATATGATTTTGCCAACCTTCCGTACTGGACAGTAATTCTTGCAACCATTGCATCTGAACTGTCAGCTGTTCTTCCAACCCATGCAGTTGCCGGACTCGGAACATACGAAGGCGCTTTTGTGCTGGCTTTTGTATCTCTTGGATTTCCTAAAAACCCGGCAATTATTGCAGGCTTCAATTATCACATTATTAATCTTATTTTTACTATAATATGGGGAATTATAGCAATTATAATAATCAGTATGCCTTTTTATAAAATAAAAAAGAAATTACCGGACCTGCCGGAAAGTTAAAAATTAAAGGGTTTCATAATATAAGATTTCTATAAGCTTTCCTATAATATCATTGATAAATAATATTTTTCCTTTAATATCGATTAGCTTTACTTTAACATTACTGTTAAAATATCAACGATTTTATAACAACTATAAATATGACAGAAAGTTAATATTACAGACAATTAATATGATAGACAATTAATGACAAACGGAAAATATAAAAACCTAAAAACTTATAAAATAAATATATCCGGCATTGTTCAGGGAGTTGGTTTCAGGCCTTTTATCTATAAAATTGCAAAACAAAATAATTTTACAGGAACCGTTGTAAACACAACAGAAGGAGTCACAATAAAAATAAATGCTCCCGATAAAAGAACTGTAAATAAATTTATTTCTGATATCAGACTGCACAAACCTCCGGCTGCTGTTATTGAGAATATAAATGTAGAAGAAATACCCTGTGTTATTTTCCAGGAGTTTAAAATAGAAAAAAGCATAGTTACAGAAGAAAAATTTCAGCTTATATCTCCCGATTTAGCCACTTGTAATCTGTGCGTTAAGGATATTAATAATAAAAAAGATGTGCGAAGGTATTATTACCCATTTACTAACTGCACTAACTGTGGACCCAGATTTACTATAATAAAAAAAATGCCGTATGATAGGCCAAATACTACAATGGGCAAATTTTCAATGTGCAGTGACTGTTATGAAGAATATCACAACCCATCCGATAGGAGGTTTCATGCCCAGCCTGTCGCCTGTAATAAGTGCGGGCCCACATTAATTCTTACCGACAGATACGGGAAAAGGATAAATTCAAAAAATCCGATAATTACTGCAGCAGATCTTATCCGTCAGGGTAAAATTATTGCTATAAAAAGCCTCGGTGGATTTCAGATTGCATGCAATGCCCTGCACGATGATACGGTTAAGGAATTAAGAAAAAGAAAAATGAGACCAACAAAACCTTTTGCAGTAATGGTTAAGGATATAGAATACCTGAAAAAATATTATTTCATTAGTAAAA
>JAQVHC010000038.1 GCA_028696435.1 Actinomycetota bacterium
AATTGTTACACCATATTTTACTCTCATTATCTTTGTAATTTCTTTTGCTTCAATTCCTTCCGGAACTTCAATAGAAGTTACAGAAAATCCACGCTTATTTTTATCTTTAACCAGGGGTTTGAGTCCGATTTTTTCTATTGCTCTCTGCACAGCAAGTGACAGTACCCTGTGCCTTTCAAAAACCTTCTCCAGACCTTCGTCAAACATCATATCCAGTGCCTTATTCATTGCTACTATTATTGATATCCCCGGCGTCCATGGTGTCTGGGGAGGCGTTTTCTGCGCATAACTCCTTGCAGTTCCGAGGTCGAAATAAAACCTTGGAAGATTTGCATTTTCATTTAGTTTCCAGGCTTTTTCACTGACACTTATAAATGCAACACCTGTTGGAGCACTCAGTGCTTTCTGTGAACCACCAATTACAACATCGAGCCCCCAGTTATCAGTCTCGAGGTTTGATGCACCCAGACCACTTATAGCATCTACTATTAATATAGCCGGATATTTTTTTACAATATTACCTATTGTTTCAATGTCATTTAATGCACCCGTAGATGTCTCGCTGAACTGAAGCAATACTCCTTTAATATCAGGGTTATCATCCAGAGCATTTTTAATATCATCAGGATTTGCTGCGTCTCCCCATTCATAATCAAGAGCAATGACATTTAATCCATATCTTGTGCAGATTTTTTTAAATCTCTCACCAAAGTTTCCAATACTTGCCACAAGTACCTTATCTCCAGTAGAAAAGAAATTAACAACACTTGCTTCCATTGCACCTGTTCCTGATGATGTTAATATAAATAAATCATTCTGTGTCTTGAATAATTTTTTTAATTTTTCGGTCACTTCAATAAATATTTTTGAAAATTCCGGAGACCTGTGATGCATAAGTGGCCTTGCATGCTCAAGCAGTACTTCTTCGGAAATTGCCGTAGGACCCGGTGTCATTATGTATTTTTTTATCATCCTGGTTTTCCCTTTCTTCTTCCTTTTCTTTTTTTAATAATTTTTATTATAAATGTATTACAACTGCTTCAATTTAATATATTATACTATTTAATAACTGCTTCAAATAACTGCTTCAATTTAATACTTTTCGCTTTAACAGCTAGTACTTGCTGCCCCTGGTACAAGCAATCTTACCGGTTCTTACAAGTTCGAGTATTCCAAATGGTCTTAAAAGATCCTGAAGAGCTTTTACTTTCTGACTGCTCCCGGTAATTTCAATAATCAGCGTTTTTTTCGCAACGTCAACTATATTAGCACGAAAAACATTTACTATTTCAACTATTTCCCCTCTTGTTTTTGAATCAGCATTCACTTTTATGAGCACAAGCTCTCTTTCCACAATATTCGAAGGTTCCAGCTTCTGGATTTTTATTACATTTATCAGCTTATAGAGCTGCTTTATAATCTGCTCAACGCTGCGCTCATCCGCATCAACCACAAGCGTGATTCTGGATATCCTTTCATCATCGGTAGGACCCACTGCAAGACTTTCAATATTATAGCCCCTTCTACTGAAAAGCCCTGATATTTTTGCAAGCACTCCTGCTTTATTTTCAACTAAAACCGATATAATATGATTCATGATATCACCTGTTACTCTAAATTTTTTAAATGCTAAACTCTTTAAACGCTCTCCAGCATGTTGCTTATTGAAGCGCCCGGCGCTACCATTGGATATACATTCTCTTCACAATCAACATGAAAATCTACCAGCACAACATTATCAATACTGAGAGCCTTTTTTATTGCATCCTCTACTTCTTCTTTTTTTGTCACTCTCAGGCCTACACCACCATAAGCCTCAATTAGCTTTACAAAATCGACAGACTCTTTTATGCAGGTGTTAGAATATCTTTTGTTCCAGAAAAATTCCTGCCATTGTCTTACCATACCAAGATATCCATTATTTAAAAGCATAACTTTTATATTTATTTTATTCGAAACTGCAGTTGCAAACTCCTGTGAAACCATCTGTATGCTTCCATCTCCTGCTATATCTATTACCGTTTTATCCGGCCTTCCAACCTTTGCACCTATTGACGCAGGTAGTCCGAATCCCATGGTTCCCAGACCACCCGAAGAAATAAGTGTTCTTGGTTTTGTATATTTATAGAACTGCGCTGCCCACATCTGGTTCTGGCCAACTTCAGTACAGATTATGGCATCCCCTCCGGTAAGCTCATAGATTTTTTCTACCACATAGGCAGGCTTTATTTTATTTGATTTCCTATCATAGGTTAAAGGAAAATCCTCTTTTAATTTTTTTACTCTTGCAAGCCATTCTTCTCTATCCTGTGTTTCTTTCTTTTCGATGCATTTATCATATTCTTCTTTTAAATCTGTAAGAATAGTTTTTGCATCTCCTACAATAGGAATGAGCACTTTGATATTCTTTCCAATTTCTGCAGGGTCAATATCTATATGAATTACTTCTGCTCCAGGTGCAAATTCGGATAGCTTGCCTGTAATTCTGTCATCAAATCTAACACCTACAGCAATAATCAGGTCGCATTCAGTAAAAGCAAGATTTGCATACTTTGTGCCATGCATTCCAGCCATCCCGAGGGATAAAGGGTCAGTTTCAGGAAAAGAGCCTTTTCCCATAAGCGAAGTTATTACAGGAATTCTGGCAGTCCTTGCAAATTCCTGTAAGATTTCACTTGCACCTGAGATAATTACTCCTCCTCCTGAAAAAATAACAGGTTTTTTACTCCTGGCTATCTTTTTTGCAGCATCCTTAATCTGTTTGAGATGGCCTTTAACTGTAGGTTTATATCCGGTAAGATTTATATCTACCTTGATATTCTCATCAATAAGTTCTGTTTGTATGTCAACCGGTATATCAATCAGAACAGGGCCGGGTCTACCGGTAGATGCTATAAGGAAAGCCTGTTTTATTGCAACAGGAAGTTCTTTAATATCTTTTACAAGATAAGTATGTTTAGTTACCGGAGTAACTATGCCAGTTATGTCAGCTTCCTGGAATGCATCTGTACCTATCTGTGACCTTTCTACCTGTCCGGTTATAGCTACAATTGGTATTGAATCCATATTAGCATTGGCAATACCTGTAACAAGATTGGTTGCACCCGGACCGGAAGTGGCAATGCATACCCCCGTTTTACCTGTTGCTCTTGCGTAACCATCAGCAGCATGTGCGGCACATTGCTCATGTCTTACCAGTATGTGTCTTATATCGCTATCAAATAATGCATCATACAGGGGTATGACTTTCCCACCGGGATAGCCAAATGCCACGTCTACTCCCTCTTCCTTTAAACATTTTATTATCATCTGTGCACCGGTTATTTTACTCATAACAAACTCACTTCCTATACTTATTTCTTCCCTGTATTTGTAACAACATTATAACAAAATAAATAATTTGACAATTATATCATTTTTATTTTACTTTTTATATTTTTTTAAAAAATTTATATAACAATAATTTTATATTTTACAATCATAAAACCGTAATAATCTTACCAATTACGGCAACATTTTCAGCCAGGCCACAGAACACAGGTTTTATAACCAGGTCAGCCCTTAAAAACTATTCAAGTACTGCTCCTTCTGATGCCGAAGTTACCATTCTTGAATACCTTGCAAGATAACCTTCTTTTACCTTTGGCCCGGGAGGTTGCCAGCTTTTTAATCTCTTTTCTATCTCTCCGTCACTTAAAAGCAGGCTTATCTTATTTTCAGATATGTTTATTTCAATTAAATCGCCGTCTTCTATAATACATATTGGTCCACCGGCCATTGCTTCCGGTGACACATGTCCTATAGAAGCACCTCTTGTTGCACCCGAAAACCTGCCATCCGTAATTAACGCAACATCCTTATCAAGGCCTATACCGGCAATTGCAGATGTAGGTGCAAGCATTTCGCTCATGCCAGGCCCACCCTTCGGACCTTCATATCTTATTACTACCACATCTCCGGGACTTATCTTTCCATTCATTATGGCTTCCAGAGACTCCTCTTCACTGTTAAATACTCTTGCTTTCCCTTTATAGTGATACATTGAAGGGTCCACAGCAGATCTTTTAACAACACAACCGTCGGGGGCAAGATTTCCCCACAGAATAGCAAGCCCACCATCCTTAAGATAAGGACTGCTAACCTTTCTTATAACTTCTTTATTTAAAATTTCCGCACCTGCTATGTTCTCACCAATTGTTTTCCCGCTTACAGTTTTTGCTCCTCCATTTATAAGCCCATTTTTTAATAGCTCGTTCATTACTGCCTCCACTCCTCCGGCAAAATAAAGGTCTTCAAGATGATGACTACCAGCAGGACTCAGTCTGCACAGGTTAGGAGTTTTGCCACTTATTTCATTTACAAGTTCCAGTGCAAAGTCTATCTCTGCTTCATGAGCAATTGCTTTTAAATGCAGGACTGTATTTGACGAACAGCCAAGTGCCATATCAACCGCAATAGCATTCCTGATTGCTTCCATAGTTATAATATCCCGGGGCTTTGTATTGCTCGCAACCAGCTCCATAATTTTCATCCCTGTTGTTTTTGCAAGCCTCAGTCTCTTTGAATAAAAAGCGGGTATTGTGCCATTTCCAGCCAGAGCAATTCCTATTGCTTCTGAAAGACAATTCATTGAATTAGCTGTAAACATACCGGAGCAACTCCCGCATGTAGGACAGGCCTCATCTTCTATTTTCTTTAAATCCTCACCAGTGTATTCTCCTTTTTGATACTTACCAATAGCTTCATAACAGCTACTGTAATCGATACTCTGTCCATCAAATCTTCCGGCCATCATTGGCCCTCCGCTTATAACTATAGAAGGAATATTTAATCTAAGAGCAGCCATGATCATACCGGGAACAATTTTGTCACATGATGGTATCAGTACCAGACCATCAAACGGGTGGGCTATTGCAACTGCTTCAATACTATCAGCTATTATTTCCCTCGTTGCAAGAGAATATTTCATCCCCATATGATTCATTGCCACACCATCACAGACACCAATAGCAGGGAACTCCATGGGTGTACCACCAGCCATCCTTATTCCCGCCTTAACTGCCTCCGCGATCTTATCAAGATGCATATGCCCCGGTATTAATTCGTTTCCCGAATTTACTACACCGATTATCGGTCTTTTTAATTCTTCATCAGTAAGACCGAGTGCTTTAAAAATAGACCTGTGAGGAAGCCTGCTGGCTCCCTTTTTCATGGTGTCACTTCTCAATTTCCCTCCTTCTAAAATTCTATCTTTAAAATTCCCGTTTTTTCTTTTCCTTTGTTATTTCTTTATATATCTTTTTTCTTTTTATGTTTTTCTTCCTTTTTTCTCTTTTTCTATTTTTCTTTTCTTTTTACTTTTTATCTCTTCGTTTCTTTTCTTGTTATTTTCTCTTTCTATATTTCTTCCTATTATTTCTTTTTGTTTCTTCTGTTTTCTTTATTTGTTTTATCTTTCTTAACTCTTTTTAAATTTTAATTCTTAAACTTTTTTTAAAACATTTTAATTATAAGATATACAGATAATAAGGGCTACTTATAATAGAATTCTCAGGACTTTTTATTTTAAGCTTGAAAAATATACTTATCCTGAAATTAGAGTAGAATACCGACGCCGACGATACCGACCTGTAGTAGAAGACAGATACAGACTAAAATTAAAAGAATGTCCTTTAAAAGACTGGTACTATTTATAATACCAGCATAGCTATTTGAGGAACTGATTTTAACTTTGTTTAAAAATTTTTCTTCACTTATAGCCATAATAATTATATAAATATAACGGAAAATTTAATTTAAAAAATATTAACATAAATAAATAACTAAAACAATTAAAAAAATAAAATATAAAAATAATTTTTATTATTTTTTTCTTATAGATTTTTAATTTTCGTTTATATTTTCATATTTCTTTTCGTACATCTTTAATTTTCAGGTATTTAAAATCCTTTCGTAATAATCCAGATATTGCGGAACTATTATCCTGCTATCAAAAAGCTTCGCTCTTTTTCTTGCCTCGAACCCCATTTCCATTCTGACTTTTTTATTCTTCAGTATCCTTATTGCTGCTTTACTCATCGAATCAACATCATCAGGATCAAAAGTGTAACCCGACTTTCCCTCTTCTATGACTTCTTTAAGCCCCCCGATATTTGTACCTATAACAGGAACTTCACAGCTTAAAGCCTCAAGTGCAGACAACCCAAACCCTTCACTTTCAGATGGAAGCATGTATAAATCACTGATACTGAGAATCGATATTATATCCTGCTGAATGCCAGCGAAAAATACTTTATCTTCAAGGTTTAGTTCCTTTACCATACTTCTTATCCTGCATAATTCAGGCCCATCCCCCACAAGGAGTAACTTACTTTTTACTTCCTCTGAAACCCTGCAGAATACCTTTACTATGTTATCTATCTTTTTTACCGGTCTGAAATTCGAGATATGCGTGATTACCATATCATCTTCATCTATGGGGCCAATAATTTTTTTGCTGATATTTACTTTCTTATATTTACTGGTATCCACAAAATTGTAGATTACTTCCATTTCTTTACTTACTTCAAAAACTTTCGATGTAGTTTCTTTTAAATAATTAGAAACACATGTAACTCCATCACTTTCTTCTATGCTGAATTTCGTGATTTTATAAAAAGATTGATGGTTACCAACAAGTGTTATATCGGTGCCATGAAGAGTAGTTATAACTTTTATTCTGCCATTCCCCAGTATTTTTTTTGCCAGATATGCTGAAGCAGCATGTGGAATAGCATAATGAACATGAAGAAGGTCAAGATTTTCATTCTCCACCACTTCTGCCATCTTTACACTTAGCGACAGGCTGTATGGCGGATATTTAAAAAGAGGATAATCCATAATTTCAACCTGATGGAAAAAAATATTTTCGTAAAATCCATTCAGCTTGAATGGAAAATCGTAACTTATAAAATGAATTTCATGGCCTCTTTTTGCCAGCTCCATACCAAGTTCTGTCGCAATGGCACCACTTCCACCGTATGTGGGATAACATGTTATTCCAATCTTCATCATGCTAAATATCCTTCTATTATCAATCCACTGGTTTTTATTATTTAAGATATTTAAAAAATTCCAGAGGGTCTTCTATCTTAATATCAGATTCTATATAGTATGGTTCTCCATATTCAGCTCTTATCTTTAATCCAAAACACTGATGTCTACTATTAATTATATCAAAGAAATACTTTGATGCTATGTATGTAGTTTCCTCTTTTTTAAAACTACTGTAAAACTGTGAACTGTAACTGGAGACTGCTTTAATTTTTCTTTTATAATATTTACTTATATCAACAATAAAACAGGGCTTAAATTCATAATGAAGCATGTAACTTATTACTATGTACGGCCTGTAAGCATCAAGATCGGTTTTAAATTTTTTAAGGCCAGAAATAAATATTGAATCTTTAAGCAGTTTGTATGAGTTTTCATGATCAGGGTGTCTGTCTCTCCAGAAAGGTATTAGAACCATGTCTGGCCTGTATTTTCTTAAAACATTTACTACCTTAATTCTGCTATCAGAATCATTTCTTATACCGGCATCTTCAAGTTTCAGATTTTCCCTGATATCCAGCCCGAGTACTTTTGATGCTTTTTTTGTCTCCTTTTCTCTGATTTCAGGATTACCATTTGTAGAAAGTTCAGCAAGGGTAAGATCCACAATCCCTGTTCTGTACCCTTTATCCTTTAATTTTAAAAGCAGTCCACCACAGCCCATTTCTGCGTCATCAGGATGAGGGCTAAAGGCAATAACATCTATTTTATTTTCTTTTTTTGTAATCATTTTATAAATCAGGTAACTTCTAAAAATTTATGTAAAAAGCCAAACGGCTCTATGGCAGAGTATAATTCATCTACAAGTTTAAATCCGTATTTATTAAGATAAGTTGTTATATTGATTTCACGTTCCTGCAAATTATTGTTCGGGAAAATATTTGTATAAACTTTATTTACACCTTCAAGTATAAATTCGTCCTGCTTTTTTAGCTCAGAATAAATTTTATTTTCAAGAACACTGATTTCTTTTTTCATATTCCTTTTAATTCTATCAAAAGAATGTGAAATATTTATATCAGTATCCATAAAAGCTTTCTCCGCCTTTTCCAGCTCCTGCAAGATATCTTTCTCCAGATTCTGCATCAGCTCCAGGATATCAACTTTCGCCCGCCTGTCCACTTTCATTTTTATAACTTCTTCTGCTGTCATCTCCAGCTCTTCTTCCGGTATCTCCAATTTTACAAGTAATTTTTTTATCTTTTTTTCAATTATTGTTGCTGAAAACCTGGGATATATTACAGGCATTCTTAAGCCATAAAGGGAATACACTGATTTTAACTGGGCCATATAACTGACTTCTCCAGGGCCGCAGATTGAACATAATACCGGTAGCTCGCTGTCCTGGAATAATGGCCTCAATACCACATTGAGACTTACATTTGAAGGATTTTCCATAAAAAGTTCCATTAAATCTTTATTGCTATATTTATCAGCCTTTTTACTGGCTCCTTCATCAGCTACTATTTTAAACAAACTCTTACTATTTTCATTTTTACTATTTTCATCAACTGAATCCTGGTACGAACCCGGGTAATCTGAATAAATTTTATATCTGATTCCTTCCCTGCAATAAAAGGAGTTAAGTGTCCCTGGTAAAGAAACAATCTGATTGTGATAGCCCTTCTTCTTTAAATTTCTACTGGCTGAATTTATTAAGTGGCTTATCTTATAACTATTATTGATGTCAAATTCAAGCAAATTAAAGCTCAATTTTTTCAATTCAGTATCGGAAGGGTCTATAATTACAATTCCATAATCAGAAAACATCCTCGTGATAAAAGCTGAAAAAAAAGTAGAAATGCTCACTTCTTCTTTACCGGAATTTTTATCAGAAGTACATCCTGATGAAACCTTACTAAAAATATCGAAAATACTTTTTCTATAAAAATTAATAATATCCTGCTTAAAATCCGTCGGGTAGAGGATTTTTTCTACCTCATCAACAATTCTGTCTATCCTGTCTTTTGTTATCCGGATATCGGAATATCTTGTCTTTTCACTTATGCCGGACAGACCAAGTTTTATATTTTTAATTTTCCCATCAGCTGTCAGTATATTAAAATTATCAATCTCGTCCCGGTCGCTGTCATCGGATGCATTCCAGAAACATGGAACAATAGGTATTTTTAACTCTTTTTCCAGAAAACTGCTTAATTTTAGTATTGTAAGAATCTTATAAATTATAAAAAGAGGACCACCCAAAAGACCGGGCTGCTGGCCACCTATAATAATTGCCGCGTCGCTTCTTCTAAGCTTTTCTATATTATCCAGAGTTCTGGCGCTGCATCCAATATTTGTATTGTATGTTCTTAAAATATCATATATCTTTAATCTTTTATTCTCATCATAGTTGTTTTTTATATCAGCAATCCTCTCCCTGTAGCTCTGGATGTTCCTGTAATCATATTGATAAAAATCACCCAGATTTTCAAAATTAAAGATATAATCCCTGTAAAGATTATTGTAGTAAAATTTTTTTGTATGTACCTCTTTTGACTCAAACATTAGATATAAAATAAAAAATTTATGAAATAAAAGCCAGCACAAATAATATCAGTACATATAATAATAGTTTATATTATATCGTATAATTGTGATGTTAAAAAATAAAACTATAAAGGTTTAAAGATAATTAAAGAGGTAATTGGAACTTGGATACAAATTTATCAAAATACTTACAATATTCGCAGAACCACATAAATTCCGGAGAAATAGCGCAGCCTGATGCAACCGGGACATCTTCGGTTTTCTCCTGCGGAGGTCATATAAAATTTACAGCAAGAATCACGGGAAATATAATAAGCGACATTAAGTTCAGAGCTTCCGGATGTGACTATATCAATGCAGCTGCAGGCTACCTCACAACTCTTACTAAAAACAGGGATATACTTGACTCTACACTTATAACAGAAAAAGATATAGAAGATTATCCGGGTGAATTTCCTGAAGGTAAAAAACACATACCCGGTATGGCTATTGCTGCATTCCAGAATCTTATTACTGATTACATCTCAAAACCACACGCTAAAAATATCTATAAAAAAAATAATAATAGAGTTGCTGTGGCCTTAAGCGGAGGAATTGACAGCGCAATGGCAGCCAGAATATTAAAAGATGAAGGAATGGATTTAATAGGAGTAACGATGAAGCTTCTTCCCGATAATACAGGCTGGAAAGATAGTAATGGAATGTACCAGGTAAATAGCGATATAAAAGATGCAAGAATGGTATCACTTAAGCTAAAAATCCCTCATATTGTTATTGACCTAACAGAGCTATTCGAGGAAAAAATCATTGAACCTTTTTGTTCTGAATACAGCAAAGGGCGGACTCCTAACCCGTGCGTTGAATGTAATAGATATATAAAATTCGGTGCTCTTCTTGATAAAGTGAAGATGCTGGGTGCAGAATATCTGGCAACAGGGCACTACTGCAGGATTGGTAAGTCAGAGGTATCAGGGTTATATGAAATTAAAAAAGGAATTGACCCGGAAAAGGATCAGAGTTATGTATTATGGAAATTAGATCAGGATACTATTTCCCATATTAAAACACCTGTAGGCAGCCTTCATAAGAACAGGATAAAAGAGGAAGTTAAAAAAGTTTTCCCTTTTTTAAAAGATAAAAGTGAGAGTCAGGATATATGCTTTATACAGGAAAGTAGCTATCATGCATTTATAAAATCAAAAATAAAAAATATAAAGGAAGGCCCAATACTTGACACCGGAGGTAAAGTAATTGGTACACATAAAGGTTATATCTTTTATACAATAGGCCAGAGAAAAGGTCTGGGGATAAGTCATACAAAACCACTTTATGTAAAAGAAATAATACCGGAAAAAAATGTCATCATTGCAGGTGAAGAAACAGATATAATTCGAAAATCATTTAATGTTAGCGATATTAATTTTATTGCCGGAGAACCTCCCGCTGATACTTTTAAAGCGATGGTTAAAATAAGATATAACTCCAGAGAAGCTCCTGCTACTATAAAATTGACTGGTAAAAGCTCAGCTAATATAACTTTCGATGAGCCCCGCAGTGCAATTACTCCTGGCCAGTCCGCTGTTTTTTACAATGGCGAAATACTTATAGGCGGAGGCATAATTATATGAGGTGTAATTAATATAATAAATATTCTTTTCTTATAGCTATAAAATATATAGAAATAAATTCCGGTAAACTCCGGCATTTTAAAATTTTTTTTAAAAAACTAAAAAAAACTATTGACATGGATATTTTTATTTGATAT
This sequence comes from Actinomycetota bacterium, assembly GCA_028696435.1. Lineage (GTDB taxonomy): Bacteria > Actinomycetota > Humimicrobiia > Humimicrobiales > Humimicrobiaceae > JAQVEM01. The sequence continues at coordinate 11,348 of JAQVHC010000038.1, forward strand.
ATTAGGTTCATTCTTAGAACAGGAGGTAACTTTCTAAATCAACTGAAATTTACAAACGAAAGAATGTAAAAAGTAAGTTAGAGTTTAGAAAGAACCTGAGAAAAGTTCTAAGGATAGAACCCCAAGATGTTGAGTAGCCTAAAGCGTGAGCTAAGGTAAAAAATAACTTGGGGTTTCTTTTTTATCCATATCACTTCACCCATTCATCCATATTACTTGCTGCACTATTTTATCCACATTATTTTACCCATAGTTGTTATTTTATTCATATTGTTTTACTCTGCATCGTTTCATCCGGTCAATGTTGTTTTTAGACAGATTAAATAATTACTGCCAGAATATATAAAATCAATTCACTTCTTGACAACCAATTTTAAAGTTATTAAA
>JAQVHC010000145.1 GCA_028696435.1 Actinomycetota bacterium
AGAAATGCACCAAATAAAGCAATGCGTATATATGCAAATGATTTATATTATGATAGTGATATATTTAATTATCCTATTTTTCCCGGACTCTTAAAACCTAACAGCAATGAACCCCTGACAGAATTTAATGGTTTTATTTTACGCAATTCCGGCAATGATTATAGTGAAACTTACTTCAGGGATGCCGTATTACAGTCGCTGGTTTCCCACCTGGGTATACATACTCAGGCTTACAGGCCTGCAGTTGTCTTTATAAACGGGGAATACTGGGGTATTTATAATATAAGAGAAGATTTTGATGGATGGTACTTTGCAACCAGATATGATGTTGATATAGATGAGGTCGTAACTTTAGAAGGTCCCGAAGGCAGGGTTAAAGCAGGTAAACCTGAAGATAATATCCCTTATCTGGAAATGGTAGAATTTGTTAAAAAAAATGTAAATTCAGGAACAATAAATAATCCAGATGTATATGCAAAAATAAATACACTGATTGATATTGATAATTTTATTAATTACTTTGCTTCAGAAATATTTTTTTGTAATTTAGACTGGCCACAACGCAATATAGGTTTCTGGCGTATAAAAACTGAAACTTATAATCCCGATGCACCTTATGGCTATGATGGCAGATGGCGGTGCATGTTGTTTGATGTTGATTATGGTTTTGGGCTCTGGGACTACTCTGCAGAAGAAAATCTCCTTGACCATGCCGCAGGAACAAATAAATTATTTGCATCGCTTCTTGAAAACAATGAATTTAGATATCAATTTATCAATACAATGGCCGACCTTCTAAATAGTATTTTTAGACCTGAATATACTGTAGCAAAAATTGAAGAGGCAAAGTCAGTCCTTGCCCCGGAAATGCCTGAACATCTAAAAAGATGGAACTATCTGGATGGTTCTACCGAGCGCTGGGAAAAAGAAGTCCAGGAAATGATAGATTTTGCTGTTGAGAGACCATCATTTCAAATACAACATATGATTGAATTCTTTTCTTTACCCGGAACTGTAGAGATAAATTTAATTGCCGATTCTCAGAAAGGATACATTAAAATAAACTCACTTGAACTGAGAGAAGAAACACCGGGTATTGAGAACCCCAAAAACTGGAAAGGAACCTACTTTAAAGAGGTCCCGGTTAATATAACTGCGATACCCTATTCCGGTTATAAATTTTCAGGCTGGGATGGGATAGATAACAATAACCCATCAATTACTGTTACCCCTGAAGAAGATTTAACCCTGACTGCTGTTTTTACTGAAAAATAAAAACCACCCATTACCCCTCTTCAAGGTCTCCCTCGTAGGATACAAGTTTTACGTATGTTAAATCATTTAACTCTTTTATGACTTTAAGCAGATCCTGTATTTTATCTTTCTTTATCTTTATCTCTACTATAAGCTGGCTTTTATCATTCTCTATTATCTTTGACCTTATCTTATAAAGCATTGTATTATTTTTTAAAATACTCTCTATCTTTTCCATATCAAGCTCTTTTGAATCAATTATTAAAAGATAGGGTTCTACAAATCTTACCTTTTTTGAAAGTATAAAAACCACAAGACCTATAAACACTGCAGAAATTACAGCAAGGTTATATGCACCTGCACCACATATAATCCCGTTTGTTATGGCCCAGAATAAAAATCCTACATCTTTTGGGTCTTTTACTGCCATCCTGAACCTTACAATTGAAAGAGCTCCAACCATACCAAGGGAGAGCACAAGATTGGAGCTTATTACTATTACTGCAGATGCTGTAATAAGGGATACAAGAATAAGGGTGATATTAAAGTTTTTTGAATAAAGAACACCTGAGAAGGTAATTTTATATATATAATAAATAAAAAGTACAATAACAAGCGCAAAAGTAAGATTTATAATTATAAGCCATATATTAAGGCTCTGATTTATCTGGGTTATATTTTCAAGCCCCATTGAGTCTATTATCTTACGAAATGTAATTCTGCCCCCCATATTCATCCTTTCTTCTATGATGATTTATTTATGCAATACTACTATTAGTATACTAACAATACAACTTTTATTTATATAACCGGCTTATTTAGCTAGCCCTCTATATACCTTGAAAGAGTGTATTTACTTATAGCGCACCATTCAAACCTATCAAGCTGCAATATGTTTTTTATCCATACAGGGATTGTGCCGCTGTATTTTATTTCCATTACTATTTTACTGTTACCTAAAACGTGAGACATATCTATATGCTTTTTAAATAAGCCATTAAAATCAACTTCATTTTTTTTAATTTTCCTATCAAATGTAATCCGGATATTATTAAGGTCAAAATGATATGCATCCCTTATATAATCTATAATTACAACCGGTCTGTAGTGGTCCCTGGTAAACTGGTAGTAGATTTTATTTGCGGTTTTGTTTCTGTAGTCGAGAAGACAACTGCAGTCTCCAGAGATTAGCTTACCTGCATCAGTGGCATCTATAATAGTTGACTCTTTTAGTATTACGCTACCTGCCTTTGATTTTATTTCGAGTTTTACAGGGCTTGTGCTGAGGTTATATATTCTTATTCTGTATTTATTTCTATTTTCCACTCCGGAGAGTTTTTCGTAATAGTTGTTGTTTGATTTATTATCAAAATAAAGGCTTCTTACAAGGTAGTAGCCTTCGGAGTTAGCGTTTTTATCCAGGGTAAATATAGCAGACAGCCT
>JAQVHC010000146.1 GCA_028696435.1 Actinomycetota bacterium
AAGCGGCAGGTTTGAAACTGTTTATGGAGTGGATGTAGAGTTTATTTTGAGCAGTTACAATAACTGGGCTACAGACCTTCTGTACACTACAGGGAGCAGGGAACATGTAAAGGAACTGGAAAAGATAGCCGGAGAAAAAGGCCTGGTTGAAAATGGGAGAATAAAGAACATCAGTTTTTCAGATTCCCTGTCCGGAGCAAAAGCAGTGGATTTTATACTGAATGACGATGACGGGTATAGCTTTGAAGAGCCTATTTATAATAGGCTTGGTCTTCAATATATCCCGCCTGAATTAAGGGAGAACAGGGGAGAGATAGAGCTTGCAGCAAAGAATCGGCTTCCGATTCTTGTAAAAATGGAGGATATTAAAGGTGATTTTCATGTTCACTCTACCTGGAGTGATGGCATTATAAGTATTGATGATATGATTGAGAGAATACAGAGATATAATTATGAGTATCTTGCAATTTCTGATCATTCAGTAAGTAATTATTTTGGAAGAGGTCTTGATAATAAAAGGATAGAAGAAAAAATGGAATATGTAAGTAAGTTAAAATCCAGATTCAAAGACTTCAGGTTTTTAATGGGCTCGGAAATTGACATAAACGGGGCAGGTAAATTTGATTACCCGGATGAAATAATCAGAAAATTAGATATAGCAATTGCCTCAATGCACTCTTCCTTTCTGAATTCTAAAGATGAGAATACCGCAAGAGCGGTAAGCGCAGTTAAGAATAAATATATTGATATTATTGCACACCCAACAGGTGTGGTTTTTGGGAACAGAGCACCTTATTTAATTGATATTGATAGATTAATAGTTGCAGCAGCCAGGTACAATAAAGCTCTGGAAATAAATTCATATTATCTCAGAATGGATCTTAATGAGCAAAATGCCAGAAAAGCTTCAAAAATGGGAGTAAAGCTGTCTATAAACACAGATTCTCACAGACCAAATAATATGGATATGATTAGATTGGGTGTGGATATTGCAAGAAGGGCCGGCCTGGAAAAGAAAGATATACTTAATACATTATCTCTTGAGGAACTGGAAGAATGGAAGAAACAGAGAATATCCTGTATTAAAGATTAAGCAGACTTAATATTGGGCCGAATTTACTGATTAACAGAATTTTTTTAATCGGGCTTATTTTAATGTTTAATCTAATTGGGTTGGTTGTTAAACAGACTCTGGTTGGGTTCGCTATTTAATTAGATTGGAGATTGATTGTTAATAAAGTTTAGTTTATTGTTTATTTTCTGTTTAATTAGATTTGCTGTTTATTAATTGTTATTTTTATAGTATTTAAATACTTTCTTATTTTTAAAATCAGGCATGAACAGGTCATCTCCGCTGCCGGGTGATATAAAATCCTGGGTCCATCCATAATTAAACCCCTTTTTTTCAGCATATTTTACTATATCCAGATACTCTTTTGCTGTAATTCTTCTATTTAATTCCGGATACTTTGATGCCCTGTAGACAGGGTGATATTGCGCCATTATACTTAGATAGACATCAGTTGATAACTCATTTTTGATAAAATCCAGTGTATTTTTAATTCCCCCGATATTTTCAGGTAAAACAAGGAGTCTTATAAGAAGCCCCTTTCTTGCTACTCCTTCTTTACTTAATTTAAGACCACCGACCTGTCTGTACATTTCTTTTACAGAAAGCCTGTTATACCTGACATAATTCTTAACAAAGGAGTATCTTTTGGCCATTTCATCATCACTGTAGCGCATATCAGGCATATAGATATCCATAAGTCCATTAAGCATCTTTATGGTCTCTGGCTTATCATAACCGCCGGTATTAAATACTGTTGGAATAGAAAGCCCTTTTTTTCTTGCAATTTGAAGAGCTTTTATAATTTGTGGGATCCATATAGTTGGTGAGACAAAATTAATATTATGGCAGCCAGCATTTTGCAGGCCAACCATAATTTCTGCCAGTCCGGAAATACTGTATTCTGCCCCTTCCAGCTCCTGACTTATCTGATAATTCTGACAGTAAACACATTTCATATTGCAGTGAGAAAAAAAGATGGTTCCTGAACCACGATTTCCGGAAATAGGGGGTTCTTCCCCGTGATGGGGCATAGCAGACGAAATAGCCGGCCTGTAACCGGCACGACAAAATCCTTTTTTGCCCTTAACTCTATTAACCCTGCAATTATGGGGGCATATTGTACAATTACTTAAAATGCTTTCAGTTAATTCAGAAACCTCTGATAATTTCATCTAATCTCGTATTAATATGATAGAACGACTTAAATAATACTTAAATAATACTGATGGGTTTAAGATATAATAATTTTACTTTTCTGTGAATGATTTTTTTCTTTCAGCTACTTTTAACTTTTCTTTATCTGTAAGGTTTTTTAGATAATCATAAGTTTTATTAATTAGATGGGGATTCTTTTTTAGAATTTTCTCAATCTTGTAAATCCTGTATTCCATAAAATATTCAGGAGGAATATCCAGCCCCTTTGAAATAAGTTCTATAGTTGAAATTGGTGGAGGGCTTTCTCTTTTTTTTAATTTACTAAAATAGCTATAATTCAGGTTAGTTTTATTGGCAAGGCTTCTTAGTTTTATCTTCTTTTCTTCTATTATCTCTTTTAGAGCAGTGCCAAAATTTTTATTAGAATAATCCATTAGAATAATCCGTATTGCT
>JAQVHC010000147.1 GCA_028696435.1 Actinomycetota bacterium
AATGTAGTTAAGCAAAGCAAAGAAAGAAATATATAATGGAAGATAAAAAAGAAAAAATAGAAAAGAATAAGAACAGAAATAGTAATAAAGTTGACCCGGAAAGTGATGAGAATCTAATAAAAGAAGGCTATGTCACTATAATTGCAGGGCCCTGTGCAATTGAAAGCTTTGAACAGCTGGATGCCTGTGCGAGGGTTATAAAGGAACTCGGGCTCACATATATGAGAGGAGGAGCGTATAAGCCAAGGACGTCTCCTTATAGTTTTCAGGGATTAAAAGAAGAGGGTTTGAAATGTCTAAGAGAAATTGGTGAAAAATATGGTCTTAAGACAGTAACTGAAGTTACTGATACAGAAAATGTTGAAATAATAGCCGATAGTGTGGATGTGCTTCAGATAGGCACAAGGAATATGTCTAATTTTGCTCTGCTTGAAAAAATAGGCAGGGTGGCAGGTAAAAAGAACAAGAAAGTTATTCTTAAGAGAGGATGGGCATCGTCTATAAAAGAATGGCTACTTGCTGTTGAATATATTACATTTAATACTGATGTTGAGGTGGTATTGTGCGAAAGAGGAATAAGAACATTTGAAACAAGTACAAGATTTACACTTGATCTGTCGGCAGTTCCTGTTATAAAAAAATTAAGCAAACTTCCAATAATTGTAGATCCTTCTCATGCAGTTGGCCAGAGTGACCTGGTTATTCCAATGAGCAGGGCAGCAATTGCAGTAGGTGCTGACGGTCTTCTAATAGAATCACATATTAACCCCTCTAAAGCTCTGTGCGATGGCCAGCAGCAATTAAGTTCGGATGAATTAAGGGAGCTAATACGGCAATTAAAAAACGTTGCAAGTGTAATTGGTAAAAAAATAAGGTAGTTTATAAGGTAGTTTGATGAGATTTGGAACTGGAAAAATATTTAAATCCCCAGCAAATTAAGGCTGTAAAGAGTACCGAGAAACCACTCCTGGTTATTGCAGGAGCCGGAAGTGGTAAAACGCGGGTACTTACATATAGAATTGCATATCTTATTAAAAATAAAGGAGTTGACCCATTTAATATTCTTGCCATTACTTTTACGAATAAAGCAGCAAAAGAAATGAAAAGAAGGGTTATAGAGCTGGTAGGTAGAGTGGGAGAGTATATGTGGGTCAGTACATTCCATTCATTCTGTGCAAGACTTTTAAGATATGAGATCCATCGTCTGGGTATGTCTCGGAATTATGTAATTTATGATGCTGACGACTCTTTAGATCTTATATCCAGTATTGAAAAAGAACTGAACCTGGATATCAAAAAGTTTCCCCCGAAAGCTGTGCAATCAGTTATAAGTGATGCAAAAAATAAACTGATTGATTATGAAACATTCTCAAAAAGAGCAAATGATTACTTTGAAAAGGCTGTAGCAGATGTATATCAGATGTATCAGGAAAAATTGTTTAAGGCAAATGCACTTGATTTTGACGACCTGCTGTTATTTACAGTTGACATTCTGAATATGTATCCTGAAGTTAGAAAAAGATACCAGGAGAAATTCAAATATATTCTTGTAGATGAATTTCAGGATACAAATGTTGCCCAGAATGAAATTATTCTTCTTCTATCAAAAGAACACCAGAGAATTTGTGTTGTTGGAGACGATGACCAGAGCATATACAGCTGGCGAGGAGCTGAAATAAAAAATATTATTAATTTTGAAAAGCAATTTATAAAACCCGAAGTTATAAGACTGGAGCAGAACTATCGTTCTACACAGAATATTTTAAATGCCGCAAACTGCATAATAAAAAATAATAAAAATCGAAAAGAGAAAAAATTATGGACCGAGAATCCAGAAGGTGAACCTGTATCAAAATATATAGCTTCAGATGAGAAGGAAGAGGTTAATTTTGTGCTCAGAAAGATAGAAGAATATATGAGAGAGAAAAATAAAAGATACAGGGATTTTGCTATCTTTTACAGAACCAATGCCCAGTCAAGAGCTGTAGAAGAAACTCTTATAAGAAGGAATATTCCTTATAAGATTTACGGAGGACTGAGATTTTATGATAGAAAAGAAATAAAGGATATGCTTGCTTATATGAAACTTATAGTTAATCCTAAAGACGTTGTAAGCCTTATGAGAATTGTAAATGTCCCGCGCCGCAGGATAGGGAAAACCACAATTTCTCTTATAGAGAAGTATTCTATAAAAAATAAAATGACATTTTGTGAGGCTTTTTACAGGAGTAGTGAAATTAATCTGCTGGGAGAGAGCACAAAAGAAAGAATTAATGATTTTATCTCGCTTATGGCTGACCTGAGGGAGTATTCAATGAAAAATGGTGTGAGCGGAGTGCTGAAAAGAATCTGGGAAAAAACCGGTTATATGAAGGAGCTTGAACAAGAAAATACAATAGAATCTTTAAACAGGATTGAAAACTTAAAAGAATTATTAACAGTTACAATGGAATATGACGATAATTTTAGATTAAACAGTATGGTGGCTGATTTATCTGCTTCTGGCGGGGGTATTATGGGTTCAACAGGCATGACAGGTGAGATAGGCGTACCGGAGGAAGATGAGAAAGGTGCAGGAGGGATAGCAGATGAGGCTGGTATAGCCAGTGAGACAGGTGGGACAGGTAAAATGATTGAGAGAAGTACGGTGGGTGTGACTGGTATGGGTGG
>JAQVHC010000148.1 GCA_028696435.1 Actinomycetota bacterium
GGGAAGTCATATAATCCTTACAAAAGAAGGAAACATTGCCACATTATCTATTCCGAATCATTCTGAAGTTGCAAGAGGAACTTTAAGATCATTAATTAATAAGTCTGGTTTGACAATTGAGGAATTTTTAAGCGAATTATAAATTTGTTGGAATTTTTTCGGTACTCATTGATGTTGATGATTCCTTTTAAAAGAATCTTTTAAAATTAGTTAGAGCATTTAAAAATTAGTTCGGAATTTCATCTGTTAGGGGAGCCAGGAATTTTTTATTATGTCTTAACTATCTTTTATAAAGATAATCCATTCCTTAACAATGCTGGGTTGTAGACATCTGGTGATAGATGTTATGACTATGGGATTTTTTAATATGCTTTGTTATGTTTTCCGATATCAATCGGAATTATCAAGTCTTCTTCAATAATAAAATAAATACAAATTTTGGATGAAATATTAATTTACAATGAATATAGCCCAGATAATTTTCTTTTTAGTTCATATAAGCGAAGTGATGGATGAAAGGGATTTATTTCAATTAGTTTTAAGTTTTTTCGTATTGAGAAATAATTTCAAGGTGATTTTAAATAGTATTAATATATTTGCCTGTCAATAATTTAAATAAAGAATAATTGCTTAGCATTGACTATACACAGTCAGGCTTTTTAGGGCTATGTGTATGTATTCTGTTTATTAATATATGGAGAGCAAGATTGGCTATTATGTTTTCTTTTATTTAAAAGGTTATCCAGTATATTTAGCGCTGCTAAAAGCCAGTATTGGATAAAATATAACAGGCAGGAATATTAGCCCGGCTGCGAATCCACCACTTTTTCCGAATTTATTTGCAAGTTCGACTATTACAATTATAGATATTACTAAATTAACAACGGGGATAAACAGAAGTATAATCCACCAGATAGGTTTACCTGCTATTTCCAGCATAACGATAGTGTTATAAATGGGTACTATTGATGCCCACCCGGGCTTTCCTGCTTTTGTAAAAATCTTCCAGAGAGAGACTATTAACAAAATAGACAGTGCTGAGGAGAGGAAAATAAGAAAAAATGTCAATCCTACTGCCATTGTAGCAAATGCTGTCTCAATGTTCGTCATATAAAGCTCCTTCTTGTAAAATTATAAATATTAGGATATTTATAATTTTTTTTTAAAATAATGTCAAATAAAATTATTATTTTAAAATTATAATGTTATATAAAATATAATATACTGTTAACAAATCAGGTTAACAGCACAGTTTAGCTATTAGGTCAGCTCTAAAAGTCCTTTTTCTGATATAATAATTTTATAAAATTATTATATTTGAAGAAGGGAAGTTGTATGAAATGGCAGGGAAGAAGACGGAGCTCTCGTGTTGAAGATAGGAGAGGCGCCCGGTCGAAGACTACAACTATTGGTGGGGGAGTTGGCGGTGGAATACTGATAATATTAATAGTAATAATACTTACTTTTTGTACAGGCGGCGATATCGGAGTTATCTCTGATATTCTTAACGATATCCAGGTTACAGATCTAGCAAGAGAGTCTATTATCGATAATGAATCTATCAGTAATGAGTCTATACAGGTAGAAGATGATGAGCTTTCCTATTTTGCTAAGGTGATCTTTGCTGATACTGAAGATGTCTGGACAGAAATATTTAATGCAAACGGCATGGAATATATATATCCTACTCTTGTCCTTTATGCTGACTATGTCAGATCAGGATGTGGGATGGCAAGCTCTTCAATCGGCCCCTTTTACTGCCCTGCTGATTACAGGGTTTATGTAGACCTCAACTTTTTCCAGGAACTTGAGGATGAATTTGATGCTCCTGGAGATTTTGCCATGGCGTATGTAATTGCACATGAGGTAGGTCATCATATTCAAACACTGCTTGGTGTAATGGATGATGTAAGATTGGTCCAGTCACGTGTAAGTGAGACTGAAGCTAATGATTTAAGCGTGCGCCTCGAGCTCCAGGCGGATTATCTGGCGGGTGTATGGGCTCATTATGAAAACAAATATGAATATCTTGAGGAAGGCGATATCGAGGAGGCATTAGGTGCTGCTGCTGCTGTTGGAGATGACCGGATACAGGAGGAGCAGATGGGTTATGCTGTACCTGACACTTTTACCCACGGGACATCGGAACAGAGACAGAGATGGTTTTACAAAGGTTTTACCAGCGGAACTCTTGAAGAAGGCGATACATTTAATACTAATGACTTGTAAGGTTTATTAAGCTGTGGAAATTATTAATCAGCCCACAATAGTAGTTTAGATTAAAATACCGAAAATAGATTGGTGTGGAAAATATAAAAAGCCCGGCTCCCCCGGTTCCGGTTAAATCTAATAAAGTCAGCCTTAAATGGTATGATTTAACTTCTCTGGTTTAACTCCTACCACAGCTTTAAAGATTATACAAAAGCTTAAGAATTTAATAAAAGCTATGAAACCAGTACACAGCTATCTGTATAAGACTGGCTACAGGTAGCTTGAGTTAATACAATTTAATATCTGCTTAATATTGTTAATTCTAAAAATATTAGAATTAATTCCAAAAGCTAAATTTAAATTATTCTGACTGTTAAATTTTAAACCACTTGTCTGCAAGCTGACTGGCTCCGGGAATTCTGAATGTTTTACCT
>JAQVHC010000149.1 GCA_028696435.1 Actinomycetota bacterium
TGATAATATTGATTTTAGTAACAGTGCTGATTTCAGAATAGAAGTAGATTTAAGTCGTCAGAAGGTTCTGATATATTATAAGGATAAATTATTAAAGGAATGGATTTGCTCGGGGGGAACAGAGGAGAAGCCAACTCCTGAGGGGGAATTTAAAACTACCGGGAAAGGTGAATATTTCTGGAACCCCAAATATAATATGGGAGGATATTACTGGATAAGATTTTATGGGGCCTATCTTTTTCACAGTGTTCCTTTTGATAAAAATAATAATATAATTCAGGAAGAATATAATAAACTGGGAGTCCCCGCAAGTCACGGATGTATAAGGCTGGAAGTAGAAAATGCCAGATGGCTATATGAGAAACTACCGCTGGGTGTAAGAGTAAATATTTATTAATTATATCTGTCTGCATTAATTAGCCAGTAATTAGTATATACCTGTTAATTACTCTGCTTAGAAATTGTGGCTGCTTAGTTTTTGAATAAAATTCTACTCTTTACAGTCTTTCTTTTAATTACAATATATACTATCCTTGTCCAGGAGTAAGTTAACTTGTATGGGGTAAATACCGGGCTTAGATATCACACATTAATTATTATTTTTCATATATTAAGCGATAATTAGTTAAATCTTTAATGAAATACCGGGTAAAGGAGGAATTCTATGGAACGTGCACTGGTTGTGTATTATTCTAGAGGAGGTAATACTAAAAAAATGGCCGAATCTATTGCTGAGGGTATAAAGGAAGAAAAAGTAGAAGTTGAAGTCCGGGATGTAAAGGATGTGAAAGCAGAGGACCTCCTTGGTTATGATGCGATTGTTATAGGTTCTCCGACTTATTATGGTGGTATGGCTGCAGAGATTAAAAAATTATTTGATGAATCTGTAAAATTCCACGGAAAACTTGATGGCAAAGTTGGTGCAGCATTTTCATCAAGTGGGGAGATAGGCGGGGGCAATGAAACGACTATTCATAATATCTTGAATGCGATGCTTATACATGGAATGATAATACAGGGTGACTGGAAGGGAGATCATTATGGACCGGTATCAATAAATTTGCCTGACTCAAGAGTTACAAAGAAGTGTGTCCGCCTGGGTTCAAGGGTAGCGAACCTGGTTAAAAAATTGAATTGCTGTTAGGATTATTAATCTGATTTATTTAGCAGATATTAAATTTCACAGGTACAGGTTTAAAATTAAATGCAGAAAAAATCAAATATAATGCACCAACGAAAAATATAGGAAGAGCATAACAGAATGTGAGAATTTTACAGGGATGTATAATAAATGAAATTTATAGTTTAGTTTTTGGAGTACTGGTGTATTTGATTAGAACAGAAGCAGTCAATCTTCTTCGTTTTCCAATATTTCTATAAAAAGAGCGGCTATTTTAGGGTCAAACTGCGTCCCGCTGCATCTTTTGATTTCTTCTATTGCCTCTTTTTTTGTCATTTTCTTTCTGTAAGGTCTGCTTGATATCATGGCTTCATAAGCTTTTACAAGAGACGATATTCTTGAAATTATTGGAATCTCTTCACCTTCTATACCCATTGGATAACCGCTTCCGTTATACCATTCATGGTGTGCCAGTATTGATTCAGCAATGGGTTTTAATTTACTGGATGATCCTGCAATACGGTAACCTATCACCGGTAGCTCCTTTAATATATTCCATTCATCTTCTGTAAGCCTTCCCCTCTTTGACATTATTTCATCAGCGAGAGCAATCTTTCCTATATTGTGAAGATTTAAAAGAAGTCTTAACTCTTCAAGCTTCACTGAAGATAAATTTAGTTTTTTCCCAAGTATAATTGCGTACTCTTCAATTTTTTTAGCCTGTTTCTCATCAGTGGTATCATTTTTTTTAAGGTTATACCTGATTGACTCTATAAGACTTTCTTGAATGGATTTATTATCTAAAATCTTGTTTTTATACATTTTATCCTCAGCTTCTTTTATAACATCCTCAATACTTTTTTCAGGTGTCTTTTTTGTCGCAACGCCGAGGGAAATACTCAGGGGCATGTTTTTTTTACTTCTATTTTTACAAAGTTTTTTAATTCTTTTTATAATTTTTTGTGCTTCGCTGGAGGTCGTTCCAGGCAGAACTGCTATAAACTCATCTCCTCCCCATCTTGATACTATGTCTTCTTTCCTGAAAGAGTCTGTTAAGATATCGGCTATTTTTTTAAGATATAAATCTCCCCTGGCATGTCCGTATGTATCATTTATTAATTTCAAACCATTTAAGTCTCCAATAACTATGGTCAGCGGGAGCTGTCGTGGTGTATCAAGTCTTTTTAACTGCTCTTCAAAATAAGCTCTGTTATATAGCCCCGTTAACATGTCATGGAAAGATAGATACTCAACTCTTTCTTCTGCCTTCTTCCTTTCTGTAATGTCTCTTGTTATACCAATTATTCCAATTATATTTCCTTTCTCATCGTACCATGGTACTTTTATTGAAGAGACCCATCTCTCAGGCTTTCCTTCAAAAACTTCTTTTTTTTCATGCTCTGCAAGGGGCCTGCCGGTTTTTATAACATACTGTTCACCGTCATATCGTGGTTGTGCGAATTCTTTAGAGAAGAAGTCAAAGTCAGTTTTACCAATGGCTTCCTCAGTTGTTTTCAGC
>JAQVHC010000039.1 GCA_028696435.1 Actinomycetota bacterium
ATAAAAAATATAATAAATCTACATTGCAATAAGATTGAACAAAAGTGAGCTCATAACTGGATATTGATATGTATTTAAAATAGTCTATAATAATATTTTAATATTTTAACCTCTAAAAAATAAACAAAAACCAATGAAATTTATTACCCTGATTGTAGAAGGGAATACAAATGACCAGCAAAGAGACAAACAAAAAAGTTACAAAAAAAGCTGTTAAAAGTAACTCTATTAACAATAAGAACAATAATAATTTTTTTAGCAATAATGAGCAGTCTGACTTATTTCAAAATCTTATAAATAATATCCCTGATCATATTTATATAAAAGACACAAACAGTAGATTTATCATGGTAAATAAAACCAAGGCAAGTTTCTCAGGGAAAAAGCCCTCTGATTTTATCGGAAAAACAGATTTTGATTTTTTCCCGGAGAATGAATCAGAAATTTACTTTAATGACGAAAAAAGGATAATGGAAACAGGAATTCCAGTTATAGATAAAGTAGAAAAATTAGTTTATAACGGCAATGAATACTGGATGAGCAGCAGTAAAATACCCTGGTTTGATAAAAATGGGAACATTATGGGAATCATGGGTATATCAAGGGATATAACCGAACGGAAAAATCTGGAAGATGAACTTCTGGGAAGAGAAAAAAATTTCTTTAACGCCTTAATGGATAATATTACAGAAAGTATATTTTTTAAAGATACGAAAAGCAGGTTTGTAAGAATCAATAAAGCATGCGCCAAAAAATTCGGTATTGATAAACCTGAAGAAGCAATAGGCAAAACAGATTTTGATTTTTTCAGTGAAGAACACGCAAGCCAGGCATACAGAGATGAGCAGTATGTGATAAAATCAGGTAAAGCAATAATAGATTTAGAAGAAAAAGAAACTTATGAAAATAAAGCTGATAGATGGGCATCAACCTCAAAAATACCCTGGCGGGATGATAATGGGAATATTATTGGAATATTTGGTATAACACGCGACATAACTGAAAAAAAGAAAGCAGAAGAAAAAATAGAATATCTTTCCTTCCATGATGTACTCACAGGTCTTTACAACAGGGCATTTTTTGAAGAAGAGCTAAAAAGACTTAATACAGATAGGCAGCTTCCTCTTACTATAGTAATGGGAGATGTAAATGGACTGAAATTAATAAATGATGCATACGGGCACATAAAAGGAGATGAGTTCCTGGTAGAGATAGCCGATATCTTAAAGGATTCATTTAGAAAAGAAGATATACTTTCAAGATGGGGAGGAGATGAATTTATAGCAATACTTCCAAAAACTACCACCAGAGATGCCCAGAAGGTAGTAAAAAGAATTAAGGACTCATGTAAAAAAAGAGCTACAACCGAGATGCCCCTGAGTATCTCACTTGGGGTAGCAACAAAGAAAAAACCTGAAGAAGATATAGAAGAGGTAATTAAAAAAGCTGAAGATAAAATGTATAAAAATAAACTACTGGAGAGTAAATCTATAAATGAACAACTTGTAGAATCACTGAAGGAAAATCTAAGAAAGGGAGAACTTGATAGTGAAGAGCACAGTCTAAAACTAAGAGAGTATGCTTTGCTTATAGGAGAGAGGCTTGGTCTTTCTAATATAAAACTTGAAGAATTAAAATTACTCATAGACGTTTATAATATAGGAAAACTAGCACTTGCCGATGAAATAATGGCTAAGCCTGGAAGATTAACAAATAAAGAGTGGGAGCTTGTTAAAAAGCTCCCCGAATATGG
Source organism: Actinomycetota bacterium (assembly GCA_028696435.1). GTDB lineage: Bacteria > Actinomycetota > Humimicrobiia > Humimicrobiales > Humimicrobiaceae > JAQVEM01. Next base: position 1,754 of record JAQVHC010000039.1, read on the forward strand.
ATATCGAATAGCAGAATCGTCAGAAAAACTAAAACCCATAGCAGAAGCAATACTTTCTCATTATGAATGGTATAATGGAAGCGGATATCCGAGAGGCATAAAAGGTGAGGAAATCCCTCTGCTCTCAAGAATTTCATTTGTTATTAATTCTTATGATGCTATGACTAAAAATAGACCTTACAGAAAAAAAATGACAAAAAGCGAAATAATTAAAGAATTTAAAAAATTTAGCGGTACTCAATTTGACCCCGAGGTTGTTAATATCTTTCTCAGTTTACTAGAAAAAGACCTTGAAAGATAATTAATCTGTCTTCTAAAATTCCCTGGCGGAGAGGGAGGGATTTGAACCCCCGGAAGGTATAAACCTTCAACGGTTTTCAAGACCGCCGCATTCAACCAGACTCTGCCACCTCTCCGGGCAATGAAAAATTATAACATAAAAGTAAGTTTTTGAGCTACTTTTGAGAAATTATTTCTACTCCCCCCATAAATGGTATTAACACTTCAGGAATTCTTATATTACCTTCTTTGTCCTGAAAATTTTCCAATATTGCTATTAATGTCCTCCCAATAGCACAGGCAGTGCTATTCATTGTATGAATAAAACCTTTTTTCTTCCCATCCCTGTACTTTATATTCAATCTCCTTGCCTGAAAATCAGTATCATGGCTGCATGATGCCAGTTCTCTATATTTATTTTGACCCGGAAGCCAGGCCTCAAGATCATATTTTTTTGCATTCGGGTTTCCGATATCTCCGGTGCACATATTTACAATCTGATAATGGAACCCGAGTCCCTGCATAATTTCTTCAAGTGTTTCTCTTAATTTTTCATATTCTTCCCATGAATTTTCAGGGTGTGCAAAGATAAACATTTCAATCTTATCAAATTGATGGACTCTGAAGAGCCCACCGAGATCTTTCCCATAACTTCCTGCTTCCCTTCTAAAACAGGTTGAAAAAGCAGTATATTTAAGGGGAAGAAGAGATACATCCAGAAATTCATCACTGTGATATGAACACAGTGGAACCTCTGAAGTACCGATTAAATATAAATCATCAAGCTCTGTTTTATAATACTGTGTTCTTTCTACAGGGAAAAATCCTGTCCCGTACATCGCCATTTCCTTTACCAGAACCGGCGGTATCATTGGCATAAAACCCTTTTTAATCAGTAAATTTAAAACATACTGTACCAGTGCAAATTCAAGCAGAACTGCTTCGTTTTTTAAAAATACAAATCTCGAACCCGAAATCTTCGCTGCCCTTTTTTCATCAATGATATTCAGGTCTGCTCCAAGAGTAATGTGATTTTTTGGTTCAAAATTAAATTCAGGCTTAGAGCCATAATAAGATTGAACAACATTCCCGCTTTCGTCTTTCCCCACAGGTGTAGTTTCATGAGAAAGATTGGGGTACATTGAGAAGTGCTCTAAAAATTTATTTTCTACTTCCAGAAGTTCTGCTTCTATCCTATCAAGAGCTTCATTTATTTTTCTCATCTGGTTGATTTTTTCGTCCTTCTCCTCACCTTTTAGCGCTGGTATAATTTTTGAAGCTACATTTTTTTCAGCTCTTAATCGGTCAATTTTAGAAGTTAAATCTCTTCTTTTTTTATCAAGTTCAATTCCGGTAGAGATATCGATTTTTAAACCTCTTTTTTCTATCTCTGTCTTAAAAATTAAAGGATCTTTCCTGAATAATTCTATATCTATCATATAACTTCTCCATCAATGTTATTTAGTCGGTGTTATTAGCACTATCTTTATTTTTCAATATCTTCAATCCATTTAGGGTAGGAACCCAGAGTTTTTACAAGATAAACATCTCTCCTTAAAGCTTCTATTGCTTCAAAAACATCCTTATCATGTAAATGACCATCAAGGTCTATCATAAATACATAATCTCCGAGATTTTTTTTAGCCGGTCTTGACTCAAGCCTTGTTAAATTAATATTTCTGCTGGCAAATTCTTTTAATATTTTATACAGACTACCCGGCCTATCCTCTTTAAGAAAACAAACTATTGAAGTTTTATCATTACCCGTTTTTTCCTGTATCTTATTTCCTATAAAAACAAACCTTGTTTTATTATCTTTATTATCTTCAATATCGCTCTCTATTATCTTAAGACCATAAATCTTTGCCGCTGTTTTTGTTCCTATCGCGGCTATATCACTATTTTCTTCCTGTAAAATTTTAACAGCTTCAGCAGTGCTATTTGCTGCTATTATTTCAACATCTTTCAAGTATGTTGAAATAAATTTTCTGCACTGTGCAGTTGCATGAGGATGAGAAATTAATTTCTTTATATCTCCTGGTTTAATTTTATTTTTACCGATTAAGCTATGCCTTATTGGAATGGTTACTTCCCCGATTATCTTTGCCTCACTTTCAAATGTAAGGATATCCAGAGTAATGTTTACCGAACCCTCAATCGAATTTTCCAGGGGTACTATTCCAGCATCTACGTCACCCCTGTCTACACTTTTTATCACCTCTTCAACTGTTGTGCATGGAATTTTTTCTATATCTGAAGAATCCTTAATAAATCTTTCGAGAGCCTCTTCTGTAAATGTTCCCGGTGGGCCGAGATATGCTATTTTCTTTTTTTTGTCCATAATTTTACCTGGTCTAAATTATTAATTTATTAACACTGATAAATAAAATAACATCATTATAATAATATACAATACATATTTATATCCATACATTTATATACGTCTTATTAATGGAAAATAATTAAAAAACAGGATTTCTAAACCAGAATAATCCTTATGGAAGAAAATCTTTAGGATTAGTGGGTATACCATCTACCAGAACTTCATAATGTAAATGAGGCCCTGTACTATTCCCGGTATTTCCCATCAATCCTATTACATCACCTTTGGTTACCTCATCACCTACATTAACATAAATACTGCTAAGATGAGCATAAACCGTGGTATATCCAAATCCATGATAAATCATAACTTTTTTACCATAACCGCCATGCCATCCTGAAAAAATTACCACACCACTTGCTGTTGCATTTACATTAATACCTGTTCTGTTGGCAATATCCAGACCTCTGTGTCCACCTCTTCTTCCACCAAATCTAGTTGTAATAGTACCCCATGTAGGCCACATATCTGGTGTGTGTTCTATAAGATATAAATGGTCCTCCATATTCTGTTTATCCCGGGATAATACTTCAGATAGTTCAGGAGCAACCTCCAGTAGTTCATCAAGAAGTGCATCTATATCATCAAGCTCTTCTTCCTGATCGCTAATGTAATAATAAATCTCATCGGGGTCTTCATCAAATTGAATATCAGAACTTAGATCAGAAGTATAAATTGCTACTTCCTCCTCATATCCACCTTTCCCTGTTATATCCCTTACCATACGGTCAAGGTCCTCGACTTCCTTCAGGTAGCTTTCCAGGATTTTAGTTTTTGTCTCTATCTCTTTAGTTTTTTTCTCAAGGTTTGCTACTTCTACTTCTTTGTAGTTAACTGTATATTTGGCTCTTTCGAGTTCAACTACTTTCTCGTTTAACTTCTGACGCATAATAAATAAATCAGAGACCAGAATAGCAATTGAAGTCAGTATTATTACACCAACTATAAATAATGACCTTAATAGATTATGTGTAATTCTTATTTTTCGTATACCTGATTTTGCATCAGATAAAATAAGTAACGTAAAAGACTTATTTCTTTTATTCTCCATAAACTGGATATTTAAATTTATAAAAATTGATTATATTTTTATAAACCTTTATTATAGCCTAAATTTCTAATATGGGAAACAATTTTATTTTAATTCTCCATGATAAATTTAAAAGTTGCTTTATTATTACCCAGAAATGCTTCATCGGGTACAGGTCCGGCATTTATCTCAAGCTCGCACTTTCTGCCAGGATACGCAGTAAAACCTGATATACGTACTGTTTTTTCCTGTGATGGCTCAATCGTGTCTATAATAAATTCTTTTGTTTCAGAAACATTATCCTGGGCCATATATTTCATCGTCACATTAACATTATTTTCAGTCACATTACCCTGGTTCTGTATATTAATAGCAACGCTGATCTCACTACCTTTTGCCAGCACCCAGTATTCTCCCTGTTTATTGAGAACTGTGGGATTAAACTCTACGGTGTCACTTATAACTGCTACTCCTCTTCTTTGCTGCAATTCAGGTGATGATTTAATTTCCGAAATAAAATTCATCACATTCTGACTATCTGTAAGATTTTTATCTTTAAGAACAACTGAATCAATTATAGTCAGATTGTTTATTCCCAGTTTCTCACCTGATTCTTTCAAGCTATCCTGAAAATATAAATATATTTCATCACTCATAAACATATACAGAAAAGTTTTGGTTATCTGAGCAGTGGATATATCAAGGTCAAGATCCTGTAGTGCGTTGGACAGAGCGGGTCTGAAATCCTCATAAGCTCTGTTCCTGATATCAAACACCAGTACAAGATATCCATGCGTTATTTCAAAAGACTCAGGTGGCATGAGTTCCCTGCATCTTTCAAGGACCAGCTTACTTTCCTCTATTATATCCATCAATTGACCATCAAGGTCTTCTCTGGCAGTATTATTTGCCTTATCGAGGATAGTAAAAAATTTATATGATGTTTTATTAGATTGCTGGATTAAAACTGATGTAGAGTTTACATAATCAGAAATGGTTAATCTTTCAACATCGGTCAGTTCTTTTCTACCGTTTTCACAGCTCCACAAGCCCGAAAGCCAGCTCACAATTACTGCAGCAATTATAATCATTATTATTAAAGTAATGATTGATTCTTTTCTGCCTCTTCCTTCCAAGAAAACCCTTCCTGATTTTAGAAATAATGATTTTAAGCATCTTTAAAATTAGATTACATTATACAAATGAATACTTTAAAACTCAATTTATAGATTGAACATTATGCATTTACATTATACATTGAATTTAAACAGAGCAATGTCACCATCTTTCATAATATAGTCTTTACCTTCACGACGGACAAGCCCCTTTTCCTTTGCTTTTATAAATGAGCCAATACTTATAAGCGTATCATAATCTATAACATCAACACTTATAAACCCTCTTTGAAAATCTGAGTGTATTTTACCTGCAGCCTCGGGTGCCCTTGTCCCCTCCTTAACAGTCCATGCCCTTATTTCGGGAAGTTTTATCGTTATGAAACTAATAAGTCCAAGTAGCCTGTAACAGGTTTTTATTAATCTGTCCATTCCAGATGCTGATATGCCCAATTCTTTCATAAATAATTCTCTTTCAGATGGTTCTAGCTGCAATAGTTCCTCCTCAATTCTGGCACTTACAACCACTACATCTGAGTTTTCACTGGAAGCATACTGGTGGAGTTCTTCTACTGCAGGCATATCTGAAATGTTTTTCCCTATATCATCTTCATCAACATTTGCAACATACAGGACAGGTTTACCAGAAATTAAGAAAAATTGATTTGCTGCTGCTTTTTCCTCCTCGCTTAATTCCATATTCTTAAGCAGGACTCCTTTTACAAGTTCGTCTCTTATTTTCTTCAATAGTTCATACTCGAATACATATTTCTTTTCTCCACTTTTTGCCATTCTTCCTGTTTTTTCAATTCTTTTTTCAACAATTTCAAGATCCGATAGAATTAATTCAGCATTAACCACTTCAATATCTCTTAAAGGTTCTATACTTGAATATACATGTGAAATATTTTCATCCCTAAAGCACCTGACGACATGGATAATAGCATCTACTTCACGGATATGGGATAGAAATTTATTACCAAGTCCTTCGCCTTTACTGGCTCCTTTTATTAAACCAGCTATATCTACAAACTCAATCGTAGCTGGAGTTACCTTCTCAGGTTTTATTATTTTTGCCAGTTCTTCAAGCCTTCTGTCCGGAACAGGGACAGTGGCAATATTGGGCTCTACAGTGCAAAAAGGGTAATTTGAAACTGCTGCCCCGGCTGCAGTTATTGCATTAAAAAGCGTGCTCTTACCCGCATTAGGAAGACCTATGATTCCAAGTTTAATATTAATCTCCTCTGACCAGTTTTTTATATATTTTTATATATTTTTTTATATCATTTTTTCGCATATAAATATAATAAGATATTTATCCGAAAAGTGCAGTAATTGCTTTATTATTCTTATTCTTATTATTTTACTCCCCTATTATTTTTATCAGTACCCTCTTTCTTCTTTTTCCGTCAAATTCGCCATAAAATATCTGTTCCCATGGTCCCAGATCAAGTTTACCGTCGGTTACTGCTACAACCACCTCTCTTCCCATTATTGTGCGCTTCAGGTGTGCATCAGCATTATCTTCAAATCCATTATGCATATACTGGCTATAAGGTTTTTCTGGTGCAAGCTTCTCGAGCCATTTTTCAAAGTCGTGGAGCAGGCCACTTTCATCATCATTTATAAAAACACTCGCGGTAATATGCATAGCATTACAGAGAAGCAAGCCTTCTTTAATCCCACTCTCATACAGACTATTTTCAATTTCTCCTGTGATGTTAATAAACTCTCTTCTATTTGTAGTTTGAAACCATAATTCTTTTCTATAGCTTTTCATATATACCCCCTGAATATTCTTTAATTTTCCTCTCTTTTTCCCAGTAGCACTTTTATTTCTTTTAGTTCATTTAAAATATCTTCAAAAACCTGCGACCCTGCATGTGAGCTATCCTTTGTGCTGACGCTCTCAGCCAGTTTTATTTTTTCTTCACCTGTACTGCCTAAAGGATAGGTTGCATCTTTTACTTTCTTTATTATTATATCTCTTATTTTTTCTATATCCCTTACACCATTCATTCTCAGTTCCGCTTTTTGACCCTGCTGGCCTCCAGCACCGGCTGTCTGTACATGAATTGTTCCTATATTGAAGTATCTCTGCATCGGACCCTGCGTAACATCGACATTTGTTATCTTTGAATACGGGACTGTTACATGTTTTTTCCATACAGCTCCACCTTTCATTTTCACTCCCTCATCATCAATACAATATTCAATGGCATTAAAGGCAGCATTAATCCATATAAGCACAGGAATTAAAATTAAAATGTAGACAAAAATAGAGGTGAGAGCAATCCATGATTCAATTCCAATGAAAAATAATGGTGTAAGAAGAAGTACTCCAGCTACAACCCATACTGTCCATGTTATGAGCCACAGGGTTTTTAACTCCTTTTCAGGCTTAAATTTAATTACATCCATTTTTAATTCCTTTCTTCTTTTATAGAATGACTTTTCTTAAAGGAATTTATTAAATAAAAAAAATAATTAAAACAAAATTTCGCATGGCGTTTCCGATATATGAGATATTTCTACCATAGCGAAGCATATATGTAAATATTGAAAAGCCCAGGTGACCGCAGGCAACACAGCGAATTACTCTGTGCTATATGAAGTCCTGACCTTTATTGCTCTAGAACAAATTAATCCAATAATACTATTCATCAATAGTGGCAAATGTAGTACTCCCATCCACCAGAACTCCGTATTTAACACAAACCATGTGAGCATATTCATTATTCCAAAATAGAGACCAACAAATGCTGTAACTCTCAGCGTCACTCTATTTACATCGGGATAATAAAGAAGTAACACTGATAAAGCAACAGGAGTAATCATGCAATAGGTTAATCCAGCCTTAATAATTTTAATATTCTTCACATTTAATCTGATAAAAACTTCTTGCGTGATCGCATGAAGGGCATCTTTCAGGGGGTTCTGTTCCAAAATGAACATACCCGCATTCACGGCAGACCCACCAGACCTCTTTTTCTTTTTTAAATACCGTTCCTGCTTCGACTTCTTTTAGAAGCTTTTTATACCTCTCCTCGTGATGTTCTTCGGCTCTGGCAATTGCCCTTAATCTTTTAGCAATTTCTAAAAATCCTTCTTTCTCAGCAACATCAGCAAATTCCGGATACATCTCTGTGTGTTCATAATTTTCACCAGCAATAGCTGCTTTTAAATTTTCAGATGTAGTGCCGAGTATTGTTGGAGCCCCGGCTTCAACCTTTATCTCATTAAGATTTTCATTACTTTTTTGCTTTAACTCATTAATTAGCTTAAACAGCCAGCTGGCATGTTCCTTTTCATTTTCTGCTGTAATAAGAAAAATTTCTGCTATCTGTTCAAAGCCTTCTTTTCTGGCAATCTTAGCATAAAAAGTATAGCGGTTCCTTGCCTGACTTTCTCCAATAAAAGCTTTTGTTAAATTTTCAATTGTGCTTTTCATAGTTTTTACCTCCAGATATTTATATAAATATTAACGTTTATTAAGTTATGTGGTAAATATATCATGTGTGATGCAACCAATTCAATCTGGTGGAGATGAGCGGAGTTGAACCGCCGACCTCTTGTCTGCCAGACAAGCGTTCTCCCACTGAACTACATCCCCACTTATATTTTTAATATGCACATTATATTACCATTAAAGCCGCTATAAATTAAGAGTCCTTTTTTATAAGGTTAACTTACTAAAGCACAGAATAAATACATCTGTGGCATGTTTTCAGAAGTACGACTTCATAACATCAACCACAACACACACATAACAACATATCAATCATAATTGACGGATTTTATGGTGGGCGAAGGGGGACTTGGTCTTTCGTCTCGCTTTGCTCGCTGCAGAGCCGCGGACTCCCTCGTTTACACTCAGTCCATCCTTTCAAGTCCCTGAAAACATGCACTTGTGGCATGTTTTCAAAAGTATAGCTTTGAAATGTTAACCATAATTAATGGATTTTATGGTGGGCGAAGGGGGACTTGAACCCCCATGTCCTCGCGAACACCAGGTCCTGAACCTGGCGCGTCTACCGATTCCGCCATTCGCCCTGGATAATAACACTATGCCGGGTTTTTTATCTTCTGTGAGCTTTTATTTTAACTTTTTTATTTTTAAATTCAAGAATATTATAAGTTACTGTAGTAGCACAACCCTGGTATAAAATGGGAACCATAGCACTTTGGTATGCTAATTCATCTTATCGAAAAGAAAGAATTACCTGAAAGAAAAGTTATTATTGAGCCAGAGTTAATACTTAGAGAATCCTGCCCATAAAAATTAGTCTTTCATATAACAGATATCAGGATTCAGGTTAAATCAATCTTAGGGCATATACCCACTCCCCAGATTCCGGGACCGGTGTGAGCACTCATGATTGTGGTTATTTCAGTTAAAACAAGCTCACTAATTTTAATATCTTTATCTTTCCTGATCATATTTTCGAGTTCTAAAGCTATCTCATTATCCGCACCATAAAAAATACCTATTAAATTTCCATAAACAGAGGAAGCTGCTTTTTTTGTCTGCCTGTATAGTTCAACTATGGCATTCTCTTCACTTTTAGCAAATTTCTTTAACTGAACTTTT
>JAQVHC010000150.1 GCA_028696435.1 Actinomycetota bacterium
GAAGCAGCAACCGGTGAGGGGACTTTTATTCCAGCACTGGGCGATATAAGCAAACAAATTTCTACTGATTATGGAATGGTAATATTAATACTGGCTGCTTCGTTATTTGTATCATCTCTGTGGTTTATGATTATTAAGATGGAGAAAAAATGAGTTTACAGTTAATTATTTATGTTAACATTTTATTTTTTTTAATTGGAATTTTTGGGATATTGTATAGCAGAGAGCTTTTATCAATAATTATCTCATTTCATTTTATAATGGTTTCCGCAATTCTAAATTTTTTAAGTTTTTCAATGTTTTTATACCAGCAACTGTTATGGGATAAAATCTTTATAGTTACAGGGTCTATTGTTATATATTTAATAATGTTCTGTCTGGTTTACTATATTTATCTGGTTAGAGATCCACTGGATAAAGAGATATTTTATAGAGACCTCAGGATGTTCAGAATCACGGTAAGTGACTGGTGGGGTGAGGATAAGGATTAATTTTTAATCATGAACTTTTTAATACATATTGGTGAAAAAATAAATCCCTTTCAGAGCATAATTGTTCTGTTTATAGTAATTTTTATTTTAGCTTTTTTTGCAATATCCAGGAGTAGAGCTATAAGAAAGTATCTTATGGCACTGGTTCTGGTTTCTTTTATCATAGCTTTTTTTGTAAATATTTATATTTATATTTCAGATGGGGATGTTTCTAATTACCTTATTTCTTTTGGGATTATTCAGGTGATAGAATCCTGCATTATGATATTTAGTGCGATAAATTTATTATTCTTTATTTATTTGTATCATAAGGATAATGAAAATTTTATTAAAATACTTATTCTTTTAACGTTTTCGCTTGTCTGTTGTTTATTTATAATTATAAGCAGAAATTTCCTTTTAATATTCACAAGTTTTTCTTTATTTATATTAACAATATTCCAGATGGTATCCATCCTTAATTTGAAAGTTTATAAAATAAGTCCATATATTGTTGAATATTTTTTGAGGGGAATATTGACTGTTATTTTATTTTTATCTGGCTTTTCATTATTTTTTGGTGCCACTAGTTCTAAGGATTTTAACCAAATTTTAAAGCTGGAATATATTGAAAATCCTTTAGTCATTATGGGGCTGGTTGTTTTTGGAGTTGCGCTTTATCAGTATCTTTTCCTGTTTCCGTTTCAGGGGCCATATATGAAACTGATGAAAAGAAGTGACTCTGTAGCCAGAGCAGTTATATGGTTTTTGTATTTTCCTGCAGGGATTCTTGTTCTTTTAAAGATAAGTGTTCTTTATAATTATTTTTTAGAGAAAAATAATGTTTTCCCGTCAGCAATTCTTATAGTGACAACCTTTATCTGCCTGATTGCAGGAAATACTGGAGCAATTAAGACGAAAAGTATAAGAAGAATAATGTCATTTCTTTATCTATCTTTTACCGGCCTTTTCTTACTTAATATTTCAATGTTTTCAACAGGAATTATATCAATGGTTTCAATGAACTGGTTTAATTTCATGGATATTTCCCTGATGATGGCCAGTTTCATGCCCCTGTATTTAGTATTTAGCAATATTGAAAAAAACACAGCTGCTGACCATATAGATAGTATCAGAGGGCTTGGAAGGTTGAATAAGTATATAGGTGTAAATTTAGTAATAATATTTCTGTCATGGGCAGGAATTATTTATTATGTAAAGCCTTTTTTAAAGTATTTTAACATAAAAGATTTTTTACACATGGGAGCACTAAATCTGATAATGTTTGCTATAGTACTGGCAGCTCTTGTGTTTTTCTTTTTAAATATTTTTAGAATTATCTTTCAGATTTTTAAAAGGCCTGCAGTAGAATCGGCGCAAAAAATTGTATTTTCCAGGTTTTTATATGTCTACACTACTTTTTATTCTTTTATTATAATAATTGCTGCCGTATTGTGTTTTCTTAGAATAATAAATATCGATATACCTTTTTTGAATTTTGAAATAATAGATTTTAATTTTTAAAATATCTTCATTTTAACTTCTTGTAATATTGGAAGATTTAGAAAAAAATAAAAAAAGATTTAATATTAAACATCTGTTAATTATTATATTGATCCTTCTTATAATAATAGCAGTGATTATGAGCGTGAAAGAAATTTCATTTAAGAAAGAGTATAAACCTCCCACAGCACTTGCAGACAAGCTTCCGAGATACAGATTAATTGATATGGATAATACTGGCATTACTGGAGATAGAGATAATGACGGAATAAACGACCAGAAAGACATTCTACTTGGTGCTCTTAAACAGCTTGAGAAACCTGCAAGAAACATATTCCTGGATGAAAGCGAGGCAAATTACTACCCCGGAGGGGACCCTCCAGCAGATCTGGCTATTAGCACTGATATTATAGCGAGGGCCTTTATGGAAGCAGGTTTTGATTTAAGAGAACTTGTATATGAAGATATAAAGGAAAACTTCAACGAGTATCCATTAAAAAAAATCTGGGGTCAGACTGTATGTGACCCGGATATTGATTATAGAAGAATCCAGAATCTTGAAGTTTTTTTTAAAAGAAACGCAAAGCAAATGGATGTTACATTCAATGTTTCAGACAGTAGTCTGGAACA
>JAQVHC010000040.1 GCA_028696435.1 Actinomycetota bacterium
TCTTTTAACCTTATCCTATCTGTAGTCATTATCTGTACCATTCTCAATCCTTGGGAAAATATTTAATTGCAGGGAATATTAGATCCTGCTTATTATGGTAGCCTTGCCACACTGAAATTTACCGGGTGATTATAAGTAAAACAATAATTGAGTATGGTTCTCTTGATTATTCCAATAGCAGGTTTTAAAGCGAATTATATTGTTTTATAAAATTTTAGGAGTTAAAGGTAGAAAGTTATATATCCAGGATTAAAGAGAGCTTTTAAAAGAGCGATTTTAAAATACTAATTTTAAAAAAATTATTCTTTCAACATGTACAGCAGCAGGATTGTTGGGAGATAGGATTCGAACAAATTTTAACGAATGTTTAAGTTGAGGCAGAATTAACTTATGAATATATTAAATATCCCAATTAAATTTTTATCTTTTATATTTAATTTATATCAAGCGCACTTCTAACTTGATCTTGAGTCATTCCAGATTTTAAACGATGATCATAAAGTAATTTGATTATTTCACAATCTATCGGTGCATATGATACTGTATTAGTCCATCCTTGATAAAAGATACTCTGTTGGTATCTAAATGAATCATTCATTAATCCAATACTTTGTGTCAATTCCTCCCTGATTAGATGGGAACGTTCCTGCTGGTTCGGCTTATCAGTTGAAATCAGGATTTTTCCTCTGTTAACAGCTCCGGAAGAATCCCACCAGATATAGAAGAAACCCCAATTTCCCGGTACATAATTAGGTTCTATTGAAGGAAATTGATCTATAGTTGTGAAGTATATCTCTACATTAGAATCATTTGAAACAATACTTAGAGAAATACCTCCCATCATAGAGTTTAATTCAGCTATGACCTGGTTTAATGTGCTAATATCGTCACTTGTTGGCGAACCATTTACTTTAATTCTGATATTATTAACCCATTTATGTAATACAGTTGTAGGTGTACCATACTCAGCACCAAAAGCGATTTCAAAGAAATACTCCAGGCCCTGACTACTATATATTGTATTTGAAGGAGGTGTACTGTTATTTATACTTGTATCAGCAATGTTTTCTGTAATTTCTAGTTTCTGTAAATCGCAACCCCAGTGTAATGTAATGGAATCTGTATCGGAACCTTCTGAATTTATGGCACTAGCAGTAAGTGTGTATACTTCATTTGGATGAAGATTAACTTGAGCTTTATGTTTCCCCCATGCACCGGCACTGTCATCTTTTGAAAAAGTCACTATGGGAACAGGATCTCCTGTAACAACTGACTTTATTCTATAATAACATACCCCATCAGCTTCAGAATAAGTTGGGCCCTGATATATCATGAGATCAATTGTTGGAGGGCTCAGCTCTTCGTTAGCAGACACCTCTGGTTTAGTCTCTGAAGCAGTAGATTTATTAGATTCTTCAGAAATAGAATCAGTTGTTTCTTCTTCTGATAAGGCTGGAACTGATTCATCCTCTTTTTCTTCTATAATAGCTTCCGTATTTTCTGCAATGGGTACCTCTTTTGTATTTTCTGCATCTTCTGTAATTTCTTCTAAATTAGTTTCTTTAGTGTACTGACTGCATGATGTGGAGAAGCTTAGAAGTATTAATATAATAAATATAATAATGCTTGGTAATATAAAAGAACTCGACTTAAAAGTTTTCATCTCTTCTCCTTTAAGCAGGTTTTTAAAACATTAACTTATCAGCATATTTGATACAGCTACGGGTCACTTAATTGTTTCTATTATATTATAATTTCTGTATTGTCTCCTGTATATTCCCCGGATTACCTGGAAAAATTACATTTGCAGGACTATTATAGATTAAAAGTATGGGAATAAAAGATGCTTCAATATGCTTTAAAATAAGCTGTCTATTACTTATAAGAAATTTTTTAGCTTATTGCTTTTAGAATCAATTTAATTTTATTTATTCCTTCGAATTTGCTATAATACGAATATCTGAAAATCTTATTTAATTATTTATAAAATTTAGTTTAATTATTTTTAAATAGATTAGAGCGGGTGGTGAAGAGAATGGTTACAAAATTAAGAGAAAGAGCACAGATAACTCTACCGTCAGAAATTGTTAAAAAACTAAACCTTAAGACCGGAGACAATCTCGAAATAACTCTGGAGGAAGACAGAATAGTAATAAAACCTGTGCTGGTTATAGACAGGTCTCAGTCATGGTTCTGGTCAGAGGACTGGCAGGCTAAAGAAAAAGAAGTTGAGGCAGACATTAAGGCCGGTAGAATTCATAAGGCTAAGGGATTTAAAGACCTGGTAGAAAAACTGGAAAAATAATATGGAGATATATTTTTCGGAGAGATTTAAAAAAGATTATAAATTATTTTCTGAAGATATAAAGAAGACAATAATTTCTAAATTAAAAGTACTTTCCCAAAATCCTTATCATCCATCATTAAGAACCAAAAAAATAAAAAGCAAAGAAGATATTTTCGAGTCAAGCATTAGTATGAGTATTAGAATGACCTGGTGTTATTATGAAGGTAAAATACTCCTCCGGGCAATAGGAGAACATGATAAGACCATTAAAAATCCTTAAACTGTGCTATCTAAGCTTGGTGTTTACAGCTTATGTTTTATAGCTCTTTGTATATAAGTTCTTTATATAAATTGGTGTTTCCTGTTAGCTTTTTCTCATAATTATATATGCCTATATATTATTTTATAATCATTGCATTCAATATATACTATTGAGGGATAATATTATAAATTTAAAAATCTTTTATAAAACTGCTATGTTTTTAGGCATTGATGGGTGCAGAGCAGGCTGGGTAGCTGCATCTATTGACAAAAATAATAAAATAGAAATCACTCTTCTTGGAAATATTACAGAATTGTGGGAAAGATTTCCAAGAGCTATAAAATATTGGTTGTAAAACAACTCTTAGATAGCGCATGTAAAAGATACAAAGAATTAGATACGGTTATGAAAAATGTGTTGATGAGGATAGGAAACAATATATGAATGAAAATGGTAATTTAATTGATTGGAAAAAAACTGCTATGGATATACCATGACCATGCCATGATTGTGGAGCAATATTTGGCCAATTGCATTTGTATGGTTGTGATGTAGAGCAGTGTGCATTTTGTGGTGGGCAACGATTGGGTTATGAATGTGCTAGAGAAGATATAGATAAATTATGATTTTTGCTGTTTACTTTCAATATTTTTTACTCCAGCTTTAAAAATTTAATACTAGCATTCTGGATAGCTGTTATCTTGATTAAGACATTAATCGTTAATTTTATTTTTACCAAAAAAATGATTGGCAGGCCTACATAAAGCAGGCCTGCCTTAAATAATTAATAAGCTCCTAAGTGTCTTTTATTCATTTCCAAATGTGCACCTATCCATTCAAGATTATATTTGTCTACTATTTTTCTGATGGAATCATAACCTATCCATGATAAATTCTTAAGTTCTATATCATTTGTATTTCTGTAATAATCTGCAATTTGTTTTTCACTTCTGTCTGTTGTAAGAGAAAGGCATGAAAACTTATTGCATTTTATAAAATCAGCAAAAAAATATTTATGCTCATCATTTGTATATAATTTCCTAAAAGCCCCACCTCTATAACCCCTTTGTTTATTAGCCTCTGAGCTATAAATTGGCTCAAGATTAATAACTGATGGTATAAAATCAATTTCTGTAAAATGCTTGCCTATAGAGTAATTAAGATCGGTCTGGTAAGTTAGCTCATTTATCTCTTCCATAAATGTTCTTCTTTTTGCTTCAAACATTATAAGAAGTTCATCATTTATCGTTATTACTGCATCAGGTGTCCCAAACCCCTGCATACCAAAATTAGGCTCAATTACAATCATGTATTTATCAATTTCTTTATCATAAACTTTATTGCCTTGGCAAGTTATTGTACTGTTTATAAAATCACAGAATGCTTGCTTATTATTTGATAATTCTATAAACAGTGTATTAACAATGCCTCTTTCTCCATAAAATAAAACCCTAGGCTTTTTGTGCAAAAAATCATTTTGTTCTAATTTTTCAGAACTTAGTTTCAAAACGCTGTTATTATTATTCTTATAAATAGGAAGCGCAACATCTACCACTGCCCTATCACCAAGTTTATTTTTTGAAACTTCCTTTAATCTTTCTATCCAAAAGTTTGTATTAGAAACTGGTACCCGGTCTGCAGGAAAACAATCAGTTATCATGTTTGCAATCTGTGAGGTTTGGTAATCTCTACATGGCTTGTTTCCTCTTGCAATGAAGTCTCTTATAGCACAGCTTTCTCCACTATATGATAAGTGAAGATATCTACCTTTTTCCAATTCTGGAATGTATACAATTTTACTCATATTTTTCTCCCTTCCTTTTGACAAAATAAAAAGAACCAGCACTTACTGGTTCTTTAAATAATACTAGAGAGAATCTTTGCCTCTCAAGTAGACACAAATTATTTAATTTTATATTTATCTATTTGTTTTTAATACTAACATAAAGCTTAAAATTGTCAAGTATTTTATTGATATGATCAACTCTGGAGAATTCTTCATCACTATAAATAAGATAATTTATTTCTCTACCAAGCCTTTTCTCAAGAGCTGCTATTTTTTCTATAAGCTCATTCTCATCAATTTTACCAGAAACTACAATATCAATATCTGATAAAGTATCATATGTTTTATCTGCAAATGAACCATAAATAAATGCTTTGGTTAAACCTTTCAAATCATTAAGAGATTCTTTAAGTTTATGTTCAACACCAATTGTTTTATCTAAAATGTTTTTTACATCATTAAAAATTGGAGAATCGGTATTTAAAAAATAATATACAAGGTTACCCTGTTTTTCTTTTTCAAATAGTCCAGTTTTTTCAAGCTTTAACATTTCTCTTCTTATATTAGAGACAGGGAAGCCAGTTATCCTTTCTAATTGTCTTAAATAATATTTTTTTTCTGGATTATTAAAATATAATTCAAGAATAGCTTTTCTTGTCTTTGATTTAGTAAAATTAAAAATATCCATTTGTAATCCTTTTAGATTACAAATGTAATCAATTTTGATTACATAATCAAGGTCAACTTTTTACAGAAGCAGTCAAAAAACTTGACAGCAGAAAAGGCTGGAATTATACTTAAAGCAGTCGGCGTTGCCGAAAAATTCTGATTGGTTCAGTTGTTCGAGCAGGGGAAACAGTCGTAGTTCGGGGTAAAGACGAATTTCGACGCAAAGCCGCAAAAATCCCGAAATGACAGTTCCTATCAGTAAATTTGGATTTTAATTTAAGAGGGCAATAACAATGGGAATCATAGATATTTTTTGGATATTCTTCATGTTATCAGCATTGCAACCAGTTATGCAACGCTATTATCTTGATTCTATGCGGACGCGCAAAATTACACAATTAGAACGAAAGCGTGGTACACGCGTCATTCTCCTTGTGCATCGACAGGAAACGATGAGCCTCCTTGGCTTTCCGGTGATGCGGTACATTGACGTAAATGATTCCGAAGAAGTGATGCGTGCTATTCAAATGACCGGTGAGGATGTACCTATTGATATTATTTTGCATACGCCTGGCGGACTTGTACTTGCGGCATTGCAAATTGCTCGCGCAATAAAATCCCATAAAGGGAAAGTAACTGTCTTTGTTCCACACTATGCAATGTCCGGTGGTACTTTAATTGCGCTGGCTGCCGATGAAATTGTGATGTGCAATCATTCTGTGCTTGGGCCAATCGATCCACAACTTGGACAAATGCCTGCTGCCTCTCTTCTCAAAGTTGTCGAACAAAAGCCAATTGCTGAGATCGATGACCAAACGCTCATTATGGCAGATGTTGGACGTAAAGCCATTCAACAGGTTGAAGAGGCTGCAATAGAACTTCTTAGTAAGCATATGGATATAGAAACTGCTCGAAAAATTGCTGGCAAACTTGCTACAGGTACTTGGACACATGACTATCCAATTTCAGCTGAGGAAGCTAGTTCGCTTGGTCTTCCAGTGAGTACTAATATGCCAAAGGAAGTACTTCAGCTCATGATGCTATACCCTCAACCGGTACGCAAGCAAAGTGGCGGTGTTGAATATGTGCCTATTCCACGTTATCGTGATTCTCAAAAACAATCATCACAATTGTAAAGCATGATAGAAACGTAACAAATTTCAATTCAAAACTTAACGATAAAAAAAGTAAGACAACTATGCCAGAATTTGGATCATCTTTCTCTGGATTAGCAAGCAATAGAAAGCTTACAGAAGAGGAACTCATTCGAGCAATCCGATTTATGGTTGCTACAGAGTATGAAGCGATTCAGTAATCAGGCCTGCGACAGTGGATTCGGCCGAAGTGCCAGATGTCTGGTCCAGGTTACGACGGCAAAGTTGGGCACGGTTGCTGCAAAAAGTCTATGAGGTCGATCCGTTTGTCTGCCCGAAATGCCAGGGAACTATGTCGGTTGTGGCTATTATCGAGGACCCCGGGGAGCTTAGCAAGATTATCGAATGGGCTCAGCAGCAAGAAAGGGATCCACAACGTACCGCTAGTACCCATTCACCCCCCCCTTGAGCTGGCACTGGTGTTGGTATATTACCCAAAAACGGAGTGTATGCGGAACAGGATACCATCCCAAAATCAGTGGCTTATAAGGCTTCGTGGGGGAGATATACCATTAGGCTTTGAGAAAATCGCCCGAATCAAGACCCTGTTGACAAAACACATTAATATATTGTAAAGTTAATGAAAAGATAATATCGATTCATATAAGAGTATTAGAGCAAAGTATGAAAAGTTTCCTTATTTAGGGCTTTTTATATTTTGCTTTTTTATTTTGGGAAGGCAGCAGATCATACTTTAGAATGTCGGATCACGGTGCGCCCGGGGTGAGATTGTACAGTACTGTCAGTATATTAAACCGGTAGCACAGGACAATCTGCAATTAAAGATAACAGAAATTCTATCTGTGGGTCCACACTGTTGCCAGCTCAAATAATTGGCCTTTTTCTATAAAAGTTAGACATATGCTTCTTAAAGAATAATTTGAATAAATATTATATTAAAAGAGCTGATATAAAGCCGTGATAATCACTAAAGAAATCGAAACTTCAAAAATTAAAGCTATATTATTACTCCAAAGAAATACGTTTATGGGAAATAAGTTATGCTGATAGTAGCTTTATTAATGTGTCTCTTAAAAAAAAGGAGGTGATAAATTAATAAGTTTATAAGTTAAAAACGGAGACACGATTAATAAAAATAGGGCTTTACAAAATTAAAAATTCAGAAGGAAACTTTTAACAAACCGAATTTTATAAGGTCCTTTGACGAACTAGGAAAAATAGGCAACAACAGCTAAAGATGTGATATGGAAGATAGTATAAAGATATGCTGATACATAACCTATGCCTACTAATTTCGTGAAGGTCGCAAAAAATTATTATTAGATAAAAATAATTCTAAGGGGAGGAGGTGAAAAAGTAAATCAGCCAAAACTAGGTGAGATAAGGCTTGAATCGTATTCTAAAAATTAAATAAATAGGGGTTTCACGAAACTAAAGGCTTAAGATTGTTACCCTCCACCCTCACCTAGAAAAGCTAAAATGGGTCAGTTTGGCCAAAGCTACTATACAAAACCAGCATGAATAAAGGGTTTTAGAAGGTGGAGGGTAACTATAAGATGGGTAGTGCCTGAAACCAACATCAGTAAAGGGTTTCAAAGTTTTGTGAAGTCACTTAATAAGAAGAAAAGGAGGATTGAAGATGGATGTCATAAAGAAAAAAGCTGCGTTGTGGTTGGTAATTGGAATAGTACTAATGATAATTAGCATGGTATTTTCATCATGCATTCAAAGCTCATGGGGAAAAGTTACTGTTAAAGAGCTGAAATGGGAAACTCAGCCCGGTCTTGCACTGAGTGCATACCTGTTCATACCGGATGGGGTTTCCGCAGAGAATAAGGCGCCGGCCATTGTGACAAGCCATGGTATGTTCAACAACAAAGAGATGCAGGACGCGAACTTTGTCGAGCTCTCCAGGCGTGGCTATGTCGTACTTGCAATTGATATGCCCTCACATGGAGACTCCGATAATGTGCCTATGATTGACGGTGTACTGACCGGAATGTATGAAGCGGTTAAAATGCTCGCTTCGCTGGATTATGTAGATTCAGAAAAAATCGGCATTACAGGGCATTCCATGGGTGGTTGGTCTTGCAATGCCGCAGTTGCTGCGGATAATGCAATGGGTACTAATTTGATTTCTGCCGTTCTTTTAAATTGTTCTGAACCAACATATGTTGACGAGGAAGGGGCTTATACCAATATATATGGTAGTCGTGATGTAGGGATTATAGCAGCTCAGTATGATGAATTCTTTATGGTAGACAAGGATGAGAAAGGAAACGCTACTGCTCCCAGAGACTACGTTAAGTATAAAAATGCACAGTCCTTCCTCTATTTCGGAACGGATCCTACAGGGAAGGATTTACGCGAACCGGATACGGTCTATCATGAGACTATTGATGGGGTAGATGCAATCCGTGTTATCTACAATCCTGCAATTACACATCCCTGGTCACATTTCTCTGCGCGTTCTACAGCCGCAACGATTGAGTTCTTTGAGGAGGCACTGGGAGCGCCTAATCCTATTCCCTCTACCAACCAGGTTTGGCAGTGGAAAGAATTTTTTAACCTGCTTGGATTGATCGGTTTTGCAATCTTTGTGGTCAACTTTGCGATTCTGATGACGTTTACACCATTTTTCTCGTCTCTGCGGTCGAAAGAGATTGTTGCACCCAGAGAATTTGTGCCTGGTGGGAAGTCGTGGTTCTGGGGTTCCTTAACTGCAGTAGCGATATTCGCCACAGTCGTCTACTTGCCAATTCTAAATAATGTTAATTCGTTCACGTTCTTTAAGGACCCCTGGGCGCAGAGTTCCGTATGGGGTATTAGCTTATGGGCTGCTACTACCGGCGTATTTACAATTCTGGTAATGCTTGCAAGTTATTACTTCAACGGTAAAAAGAAAGGTGTTGACCTCACGGCCTTGGGTGTAAAAATTGGCATAAAGAATCTTGGGAAGACCATTTTGCTTGCGCTAGTTGTGGTGATTGTTTCTTACGGATGGGTTTTCTTTGCCGATTATTTCTTCAAGACGGATTTCCGAATCTGGGTTTTAGCTGTCAGAGCGTTTGATTCTAGAAAGTTGTTAACTGCAGCCTTCCCTTATGCGGTACTTTTCCTGATTTATTTTATTGCTGCATCTGTGGCAACGAATTCGTTCAATTACAATACATTGGGGATGAAGAACGGAAAAAGGAAATGGGTTAACCTGGCTGTTGTTGCATTGTTCAATGCTATTCCGCCTGTTACTCTTCTGGTAATCCAATATACCAAATTCTTTACCACTGGCCATATGATGTGGACTGATCCAGGCAGCATGTATATCGTTTGGCTAATCCCGGTAGCTGTAATTCTTCCAGTGTCAACGATCATATCACGTAAAATTTACGAAGTAACGAACAACCCATATCTGGGCGGGATAATAAATGGGATTATTGTGACACTTATCTCTTGCGCCAACACTCTTACCTGGGCATAAATATGCATTAGCTATGTCAAAGGAGCTGCGCTGAAAACAAACGGTGCAGCTCCTTATTTTTTGAAAAATCGCAAGCAATACTATGATTGTTTATCAGGCTATCACATTGAAAATTCTGATATAAATTCCTGGTTGGATTTTTTTCTTAATGGTGTGGCTGTTATAGCAGAAGAGGCAATTGATATATCTGGCCTGCCAGGGTGCCAGGGTGTAGAAATTTAAGTGTAATAATTTTTGGGGAAAAGTCAGTTTACTATTAGAAATCTATTTGTTAACAATATCAGTTTCTCATTACTTAAAAATAAAAATCTTTACTTTTATTTTTAAAGCTTCTAATAAATATCAAATGTTGCTATTGGCAATTTATAGTACCCAGTAGGAGCAGACATATTGTCCTGCCCCTACTGTTTTACTTACTGCTTTAATAGGTTAACTAAACTATTCGAATCTTTTTACCTTTTGGGTCTCCCTTAAAAGCTTCTACTGCATGTTCCCAGGCTTCTAAACCTATATCTTCATTATAGTAAATAGGAGATTCATTTAAATGCGCCAGAGCAATTTTACCTGTAATTATTGGATCGTCATTACTTACATTTGTATGGGGATCAACGGTTCCATGTTCTAACTCAATGTTAATTCCTTCCAGGTATTCCTCCGGTGTAAAACCCACTTTATCAAAATCTATACCCAGCTGTTTAGCTATATCCATTGCTTCAGGTAATGTAAATTTTTTCATCTTTGTAACTTCTCTTTCATATCTATTAATTAATATTTTTTATACTGATTTAAACTAAAAATCCTGTTGTCCTGTTTACTTCTTCTCTTTTTTAAAGCAAAGAAACCAGTCAAGGCAATATATTTCATCATCCTTTGACTCCATTCGTTCTTTTGCCGTACCGCATGAACCTGGTGCCGGTATTATGCAGTCATCTCCAGGTTTCCAGTTTGCAGGAGTGGCAACATTTTCCTTATCTGCCTTCTGAAGTGCTATTATCATCCTTTTTATCTCTTCCATGTTTCTACCTGTAGATGAAGGGTAATACAAAATAGCCCTTATTACCGCTTTTGGGTCTATTATAAATACTGCTCTTACTGCCTGGGTGGTAGATTGGCCCGGATGGATCATGCCAAACTTATTTGCTACTTCCATCTTTATGTCCTCTATAAGGGGAAAATTGACTTCTACGTTTTCCATGTCCTTCCATTTTATCTTTTCCTTTATAGTCCTCAGCCATGCTATATGGGCATAAAGGGAGTCTATCGAGAGACCAATAAGCTGGGTGTTGAGTTTTTTAAACTCTTCTTCCATAGAAGCAAAGGTCATAAACTCAGTAGTGCATACCGGGGTAAAATCAGCTGGATGACTAAAAAGGATTACCCACTTTCCTTTAAAATCATCAGGGAAAT